>JAZGES010000137.1:0-38266 GCA_036478935.1 Thiotrichaceae bacterium | reverse complement strand
AGCACAGCCAAAAAAACATCCTCTACCATTTTTAAACCACCGGCCTTGTACTAACCTATCAGCGTCCTGATGCTCCTGCATTGTTTTAATCCAGTGCTCCTTAGTTTCTTGATCCCATGTGTTCATGATTGCTCCTTATTTATTAATGCGTGCATATATTAATAGCCACTGTTCTAATTCGGCTTTTTTATACTTAACGAATCTTCCATACTTATAATGAGCCGGTGCTTTTATTCTTCCTAATTTACCTGTTTGCCTTGATCTCATCAAAGCAACAAAACTGTATCCAAGGTAGTTGGCAGCCTCTTCAGTATTCGATAATACTTCGTACTCTTTCATATGTTTTTGTAATTCATCCACTGATAAATCTAAAAACTTTGACTTGGGTATTTGAATGAAATACCACAGTTCTCGTAAAGTTGTTTGGCTGCTCATTTGATATTCCTTTGTATCAATCAACTATATTATGATATGATATGACTACTTTAAATGCAAGAGGTATTTATGAGGGAAGAAATAAAACAGGCGATGCCCACATCAATAAAAATAAACATGGCACTAAAAAATAAAATAAAGGCTAGGGCAAAAGCAGAGAACAGGTCAGTTAACAACATGATCGTTCGGATATTGGAGCAGGAGTTTAAGGGAAATGAAGTATAAACCAGACTACAAGTGCTGTGGTATGGAGCTAATCTCTGAAAAGCCAGATTGCTCTGATATGTACGACTTTTTAAAGGATGACAAAGAACCAGATTCTGATTCAGTTAAAGATGCGCTGCAGGAAGACGCTGAGCTGCTTGCAAAGCACATAGATAACTTAATGAGCGATGCAAGCATTGATTTGCCTATTTTGTATGGTGATTCTGATGCTGAAGGTGATTTAAATATGTGGCCAAAACCAGAGCATCCACTTGATTTGTATTTTACTTTTGATGAAACCACGGCTGTTGTTTCTAACAGGCCAGTTTACAGGGTAAATCTTGCAAAGATTGTTAAGGAGCACCTGACTTTGGAGCCAGAAAAAAGGATTAGAAATATCGTATCTGCTGAGCTAAGAAAACTGGCCGATATGCTGGATAGCTCTATAACCTAGCCCCTGCTATGCAAAGGCTAGCTCTTGCTTAGCACAAGGTATTCTGTTGATTGTTTAATCGTGGTATAATCACCACACACGCCGTGACAAGCGTATAAAGCAGGTATGAATACCACAATCTCTTTTAGAGTAGGCCGGTTCGTACCGTATCTATAACCGCAAGGTTAGCCCTGTTTCGGAATTGTCGCCGAATCCGGTCTACCCTAAAGGAGATTGTTTTTGCATTATTACACCTTTAATCTTGGCGACTACGCTAAGCACACCCAATACTTATCTTTAATTGAGAATATGGCTTACCGCCTATTACTTGATCGTTACTATCTAACAGAAAAACCACTAATTATTGATACAAAAAAGCTTGCCCGTTTAATTGGAATGTCTAATTATTTAGATGAAGTTAATCAAGTTTTGGATGATTTCTTTGATTTAACGGACGATGGATATGAGAATTCTCGATGTGAAAGAGAAATAAACTTATATCAAGCAAAGGCAAGCGCAGCAAGGGTTAACGGTCAGAAAGGTGGTAGACCAAGAAACCCAGAAAAACCCAGAAAAACCCAGCCGGTTATTTTAGCTAACCCAACCCTAACCCAACCCTTAACTAACCAAGAACCAATAACCAATAAACATATTAAAAAAATAAACAAAAAAGAAATCCCCCCACCCATTGATGAAGTCATAAGTTATTTTTGTAGCAAAGGTTTAAATCAAGAAGAAGCTGAGAAGTTCTTTGATTATTACAGTTCTAACGGTTGGAAGGTTAGCAAAAACCCAATGAAGTGTTGGGAGTCTGCAATACGAAGCTGGATAAGTCGAAGTAAACAGTTCCCTGATCAACCTATTAACAATAAAAACGAAACATTTGGAGAAAATCTTAAATGAACATAATTGATGAATTTGAATTAGAAAAATACGCACTAGGTGTTTCATACATTGAAGGTCAATCAATACGCCCCTCTATTGACTTCTGTGAAGAGGTTAGCGCGTTTGCCGATCACGGCAATCAATTGATGGGAACTGAATTGCCTTGGGACAAGACTAAAAACTGCACACGTTTAGGTGCTGGGAAACTGTCTGTATGGGCTGGTTCTAATGGTTCAGGTAAAAGCCTTTTGGTTGGACAGGTAATGACTAGCGCTATGGTTAAAGAGAATCAAAAGGTGGTTATTGCTTCACTGGAAATGCAGCCCAAGCAAACCCTATACCGGATGATATGCCAGTCTGCTACCTGTAAAGCCAGTCGTGATTATTCTATAGCTTGGTTACAGAAATTTAAGGATCAACTATGGATTTATGACCAACTAAACAAAGTTGCTACGGATAAAATATGTGACGTTGTTCACTATTCAGCCAATGTTTTAAAAGCTGACCATATCGTTATTGACTCACTAACCAAGTGTGGCGTTGGTCGAGAAGACTACACAGCACAAGCCGCCTTTATTGACCGCTTGCAATGGTTAGCTAAGACTCTTGATATTCACATTCACCTAGTTTGCCATATGCGAAAATCTAACGTTCCTGGACATATTGAAAACAAAAACGATATACGTGGAGCGGCTGAAATATCTGACCTTGCGGACAATGTTTTTATTATTGCAAGAAACAAAATCAAAGAAAAAGAGCTGAGCAGACAGCGTGATGGTTTAGATTATGACGAGCAAAAAATAACCAATCAGGCATGTACATCGTTATCAGTTCAGAAAAACAGGGACTACGGCATGGAAGATAACTACGGGCTTTGGTATGAGCCAGAATCTGGAATATTTAAGAGTAGCGAAAATGAACGCATAGCACCGCTGGAGGTTAGCGATAATGGACGTTGATGACATTATCGAAGAGCTAGAGACTTTGCCTAATCGTAACCCGCTTTTTTCAGCTGCAGACGTTCGACAAGTTTTAGAGCAACTTTACACAGGAGACCCTAACCAAGGTGTTTGTGATGATTTTTACATAAGTGCTTTTCAGCATGGAGTTGAAAACGGGCATCGATTACCAGATTTGGAAAACCAAAAGTATATGCAGATAATCAACAGAAGGTACAAGAGATGCGTATAAGGACATTAACTGATAATCAAATTTCAGGACTAATGGAAAAATCAGGAATAACCATCAAGAAAGGTGAGATTATGTCAGTTGAAGAGGTAGAATTTCTTATTACTCCGCCAACGGGCGATAATACTAATTTTCATGGTATTGGTTTTATAGATTTTTTCCATTTGTTAAAAATAAAATTATGCGGAAGATCGTGGCAATTTTGGATTTTCAATAGAAATGAATTAAATTTTGACGAATTTATCTATAAAATTACACGTAGAAGGAAGTACAAAAGTAATGCTTGAATCAATATTATATTTTTTAGAACACAGAAGAGCTAAAAAACGGTTAGCAAAAGTGGCGCATATGTTTGCTGATTTTAATAGTAAATTTAAAACAGAAATTATATTTATAAAAAATTATCAAAAAAACTATAGAACAGTTAGTTCAGATGATAAGAAAAAATATTTAAAAATGTACCTAGACGGCACCGTTAGTAAATTTGAGGAACAAAGTTTTTTGGTTGACTGCAATAAGCACCGCCAAGAGCATAAAAAAATGAGGGAGTAAAATGAGCGATATTAATTTTTTATTTTCAATGCTTGGATTTTTGGTTTTTTATATTTTATGTATTTTTTTATTTGCAAAATGGACTAACCGAAGAAAACTGAAGGAAAGATAATGAGCGAACTATTGGGATTTTTTTTGATGGGCGGGTTAAGTGCTGTGATATTTTTTTGTGTGCATTATCTTTTTATATATTGGCTGCTTAACGAATAAGGAGAAGTGATTATGACGATTGAAATGATCCCATGCCTTGGAATTATCGTATGTTTTTTACTTTATGTGATTCTACATGTTGATTGTGGATTATAAATATCCGCAAACACATCAAAACACACGCTTAAGCCCACTCAAAGGCAAAACACATAGCAATGTAGCGGGTAGAGGTCTGGATGGATGTAAATCGAATATTTAACAGAGTTAATCTTATGGAGGGTAAAAGTAATGAAAGTTGATGTTTTACAAGTTGGTGATGCTAAATTTGCAGGTCGTTTTAGCTGGTGGTCGAAGTGGGTTGATGTAGCAGTTTTCGATTTTGACTACGAAGGTTATTTGTTGCAGATGAGAATTAGTCGTTTAAATGCAAAAACCGCACCTCAAGACTAAAAAAGGGCGTATATGAAAAAGTGGGGTTATGCCATTTTACGCTTTACTTTAGATGCGCATCTCTTTTAGCGGCCAAAAATGACTAAAAATGACACTTTTAGGCCTTGGAATGAGATTCCCAGCGCACTTAGAGGTTAATCATCAATTTGTCCAAGGGGACAAAATGATCAAATGCTCAAAGTTCTTTAGCATTCTTAAGTTTGTTTTTTTGATAACGAGTTTTACTTAATTCCTTTATTTTATCTTTATTTTTTAGTAGATATTTTTTTCTAGTTTCTTTGTTTTTTTGGTAGTATTCCTTAGCTTTCTCATTGAGTTTTTCACGCCTTTCTCGATAGTATTCTTTGTTGTATTCTCTGCTTTGTTTCTTAAAAAATTCCGTCACTGTCATTAGGATCTATTCCTTTAGAAGCCCCCGAAGGGGCGTTTGATTTAGTGTGCTTTGGCTCTTAGCTCATCTGTTATCAACTCAGATAGAATTACTAGAATTATCCGACCATGAGTAATATGCGGGTAAATTTCAACTACGTTACCGTGGTCATTTATTAGTTGATGTTTTCCTGTTTCGTGATTCTCGCGGATTGCATAAACGCCGAATTCAGTAAGATGAAACCAAAACTCGCTATAGTTTTCCATTTTGTGATTATGTCCAACCATGTTTGTTGTTTCGTTTGTTGTGTAGTTGCTCATTTCCCTTGCTCCGTTTCCTAAGTTTGTAGAGCTATTATATATAGACCTAAACAATTGTCAAGTGATTATTTCATCTATTGTAAATATTTTTAAAAGTTTCTTGATAGAATTGCCAGCAGGCCTGCGCTTGCCGTTCTCGTACAGTGAAATCAGCATATCGCTGATCCCTATATGTTTTGATAATTGTAGTTGGGTTAATGAGTGTTTTTTGCGATAATTAATAAGAGTTGATGCTAGTTTTGCCATTAAATTTTTCCCCAAAAAAAAGCCCCCGAAGGGGCGTTTTATTTCTAGTAATTAATTTCTTTACAAATAAATTGACCATTATTGTAAATATGCACATATTCAGCGCCACACTTTTTAGCAATTTCCAGTAAGTCGTTTTGAGTAATGACTAATTAAGGAGAGTATCGCGCAGTCCAATTGTTGAAAGCATTGTATATAGACCCTAAACAATTGTCAATTAATAATTAGAGTTAATGTAAGGTTTTTTAAAAAGCCTTTGTTATTCAATGAGATAAGGGTAAAAATAAATTAAACGTGGTATAATATATCTACTATATATAGCTAGAGAGTGAATAGTGACTGCAAAAAATAGGGCTGATATTCAATCAGAAATAGACTCGTTATACGCCACAAATTTATTAGGAAATATCTCGGCACTGGACGGTAGAACGTTGCACACTACTAGTACAGACAGCAATCTAAATATAGTTGATACAAGTGGCGTACAACTAATTCAAGGTGATTTAAATTTCACGGGTGCTATTCAGATTAAAGGACAAACGGTCACTTTAAACCCTGACCAAGCACGTGTGGGCATAATTGAATATGCTGATCTTGCTACCGCTACTACTCCTATTTCTGTCCCTGCTGGATTAGTATTCACTGATTTAACCAACGATGGGGTAGGGCCAACGACTGAAAAATCATTTAAAGTCACAGGGTTGAGCGAACTTTGGGACGTTAGCACCCAACAGTTTATTTTCACAGACATGGTGCTTGGTGACCAATTGGGCATGCAAATTAATTTTGAAATGACAACATCAGCAAATAATCAACTTCTTAAACTGCGCTTATTAGCTGGAATCGGCGGGATAACTTATACTCAACCGTGGATTGAGGCTAGTTTTAAAACCTCTGGTACTCATGAAGTGACTATTAATAGACTGTTCTATATGCGAGACACTAACACGCTAGACAACGGCGCTAGAATACAGATAGCTAGCGATGCGACTGCAGATATTGAAGTTAGGAACTTTACTATCCAGCATTTCCTAAGAAATTAATCTATTCCCCACCTATTTACATTTGACTAAATATGTGCTAAATATACATACTTGATGAGTATATTTATTCTAGTGTGCTTGTTGGGTTAGTTCAAACTAAAACGATATATCTAATATATACAAGTTACTAACAACTTATACAAAGGTTATACACAATAGTGATTAACTATAAATGATCTTAAATATATAAAACTATCTTTACACCCTATTAACGCTGTTATCTGTTAACATAATTATCATATATCACAATAACTTACAGAGTACTCCTAATGCCAGCCGGTAGACCTACTAAGTATCGTTCTGAAATGTGCCAAGTCGTTATTGATCTAATGTCCGATGGTGCATCTAAAGAGGAAGTTTGCGCTGAATTGGACATAACATTTGATACTCTCGCAAATTGGCAAAAACCAGAAAATAATCTAGAATTTTCTGAGGCCATCACACAAGGTGAGCGTCTTTCAAGGGCTTGGTGGCTAAAACATGGTCGCAAAAATCTGGAAAATAAAAGCTTTAATGAGCGTTTATGGTTCATGAATATGAAGAACAGGCACGGATGGGCTGACAAACAAAGTTTAGAAACTAAGCACTCAGGAAGTGTAGACGGAAATATAACAGTAACTTTTGTTGGTTCAGATGATGTATCAGGAACCGAACCCAAGCCCTAAGCCCTTTATCTATAAGGGTTTGTACTTTTAAAACCATTCCATTGTTACTTTCAGTGTTACTTTAGAGCTAAGTCATTCATTGTGGATAAGCTGTTAATAACCAATAGGCATCAAATACCCCCTCTAACAAGCATAACTATTCGTACCCTCTACATTGCTATTGAATTACTCTTAAAGTCTTATATATCGCAAATATGAACGGATGAATGTAAACGAATCATTTAATACGGTTGCATATCTAGGAATACAATCTATGTCCAACTATCTAATCACTATAACTATTAACGTCCATTTGTTCTAAGATCCAAGGGGTATCATGCCCAAAGGTTCAGATCGTCCAAGGTGTTATAGTACAACTGTTCATTAAATACACTCAATGTAACTGATACAGTAAGTACCAAGTAACAACCAATTATAATGCACGAGCGTACAGTATTGGTATGAATTAATGACCAGTATTTACAATATCATGAGGGTATAACGCACAATTGGTCGATACTAATCTAAAAGTAAATAAGAAATTAACCCGTTTCCTCACTACTCATCGTAAAATTAAAGTGGCTGTAGGTGGAAGGGGTTCGGGTAAATCCATAGCGATAGCAGATATGCTCACGTTAAAGATGGCGTCTGAACGTGCGGATATATATTGTTTACGTGAATATCAAGACTCAATAAGCGACAGTGTCCACAGAGTCTTAAAAGAGTCTGTTAATGAACGATTGAGCCTAAAGGGTTGGGACATAACAGATCAACGCATAAAGGCTCCTAACGGTGCTATTACTGCCTACAGGGGTGCTGCTCGTAACCCCGACTCTATACAGAGTGCTCAGGGGTTTAAGTACAGCTGGTTCGAAGAGGCTCACAGGATCAGTCAAAATTCTATAGATAAGTTACTACCTACTATTATTCGCAACCCAGGTGCCGAGTGCTGGTTCACTGCTAACCCACAGTCTAGTGCCGACCCCTTCTCCCAACGTTTCATTGTTCCATATCAGAAGCATTTAGAACGATCGGGCATATATGAGGATGACCTTCATTTAATAATCTTTTTAAATTGGCGCGATAACCCGTGGTGGAATGATGAACAGGAAACTCTAAGGGCATGGGATAGGGAGAACCTACCGCGCGCTAAATACGACTGGATATGGGAAGGAAAATATAATGATGAGGTTGACGGCTCAATCATTAAAGCAGAATGGTTCGATGCTGCTATAGATGCTCACAAGATTGACAAGTTAAAGGCCCTGTTTAAACCTGTTGGCGCTGTAGTTGCTGCGTTTGATCCGTCTGACACTGGCACGGATGATGCGGGTCTAGCTATACGTCATGGCTCTATTATCGAAATAGTAGCTACTAAGTCTAACTGTGAAATAGATGTTAAGTGCGATTGGGCTATAAACGCATCAATAGATGAACGAACGGACTGGTTTTTGTGGGATGGTGATGGAATGGGCACAGGCCTTAAAAGGCAGGTTGCTGATGGCTTAAGAGGCACTCGTACTCAGTGGCACATGTTTAAAGGTAGTGATTCAGGTAGTGGGCAAGATAACGCTGATGATGTCTACATGAAGGACGCTGTAAACATTGGTCGTAGTAATGACCAGAGGTTCACTTATGCTGATGTGTTTAAGAACAATAGATCACAATATTATCAACAGTTAGCCCAACGGTTCTACAATACTTACAGGGTAGTGGTCAAAGGCGAGTATGCTGACATTGACGACATGATAAGTATTAACTCTGAGGGCGTTGATAATATGCCTGCATTGCGTAGTGAGTGTTGTCGAATACCTGTTAAGCCTACTCACGCTGGTGGCTTGATACAGATAATGGGTAAGGCTGACATGAAGAACATGGGCATTAGTTCTCCTAATATGTCCGATAGTCTTATGATGACCATGTGGGCTCCTAAGACTAGAAAGATGACCTATAACACCAGATTCGTACAAGATAGTGAACAAGGCTATGATCCATTTAATTACTAAGGTATTAATTTGATTAGGGAAATGTGTAGTGATGACGTTAGTGAAGTAGAGGTTTTGCTATATGACATGTACAGCACTACTTCTTATTCTGATACAGAGTTTAGTTACCCTAAAATCAGGGAGCTATGCGCTAGTATTATTAACAATGATTCTATGTTGGGGTTGATAGCACAGGCAGGTGAGGATATTGTGGGGGTATTTTTTGGTCTAGTACATGACCATTTTTTCGGACCCACGTTAAAGAGTTCGGATTTATTACTATATGTATACGATAACCACAGGGGTGGAAGACATGCGTATAGGATGATAAAAGCTTATATAGAATGGTCTTTATCTAAAGGTGTTGCACGTCACAGGGTTTGTTTAGGTGTGACTACTGGCGACAAGAAAGCAGGCATGTTTTACGAAAGATTAGGTTTTGAGAATTGCGGGCAAATTTATAAATTAATTTAAGGTGATGATATGTGTGGCGGTGGTTTGTTAGGTGGTGTTTTGGGTGGGTTTGGTAATTTAGCGGCAGTAGCTGGATTAAGTGCGATAGGTGATATTTTATCCCCTGATATACCTAAGCTACCTGATGCAGGCGCGGCTCAAAAGAGAGCGGCTGATAAGGCTGCTAAAGATGAAGCAGAGCGTAGAAGGAAGATTGCTGCTGGTGGAAGGCAGTCCACTGTATTGGCTGGCGGCAAGTTAGCTGCTGAACAGCAACAAAAGAAAGCTTTATTGGGCGGTTAATATGAGCAATGTTGACCGTATCATCAAAAGGTATGACAGATTGAAGGCCAATCGTGGTGTATGGGATAGCCACTGGCGAGAGATAGCAGAGTTAATCTATCCGCGTAGGGATGACTTTGACACTAAGAGAGCACCGGGTGAGAAGAGGCAGCAAAGGTTATTTAGTTCTACACCTATCAAAGCTAATGAGTTGTTAGCGTCTGCGTTAGTGTCTCTGAGTGTAAGTCCTGCTACTAAGTGGTTCAAGGCTAATACAGATAATTTCGATGAGGATGGAAAGCGTTGGTTAGATAATGCCTCAGAGATAATGCTTAACTCTATTAACGCATCGAGTAGTAACTTTTACACGAGCATGTATGAGTATTTTCTTGAGTTTTCAGCGTTTGGTACTGCTGGTTTGTTCATTGATGAGAATGAAAATAAAGATGGTTTAATCTTTCAAGCTAGATCATTAACTGAGATTGTAATAGCTGAGAGTGCTGCTGGTGTAATAGACACTGTATACAGAAGGTTTGAGTGGACTGTACAACAGATAATGGAGCACTGGCCAGACAATACAAGTAAGTCTATAGCAAAGGCTATTGAGGCTGAGCGTTTTGACCAGAAGTTATTCATTATACATTGTATTCAACCAAGAAAAGAAAGGGACGCAAGCAAGAAGACGGCTGATAATATGCCCATTGAATCTGCTTATGTTCTGCAAGTTGATAGAACCTTGCTAGAAGAGGGTGGATTTCAAGAGATGCCGTTAACTGTAGGGCGTTTTTACAAGTCACCTATGGAGACTTACGGTAGGTCTCCTGCAATGACTGCCTTACCTGATGTTAAAGTTTTAAATGAAATGGTTCGGGTAATGTTGCAGGCTGGCCAGAAGTCTGTTGATCCTCCATTGATTGTTGCTAATGATGGATTCTTAGGTTCGCTTAGGCTTAAGCCAGGCGGCGTAAATACTTTCTTTGGCAATCCTAATGAGGCTATAGCGCAGTTACCACCGGCCAGGATGGATATAGGCGAGGCTTTGATAAATTCTTATGAGGACAAGGTACGTAGTACGTTCTTTGTTGACCAGTTACAGTTCACTGGCGGCCCTCAGATGACCGCTACAGAGGTTCTGCAAAGGACTGAAGAGAAGACTAGGTTAATAGGACCAGTAACGGGCAGGGTTAATTCTGAGGTATTAGGCCCAACTCTTGAGAGAGTGTTTGGTATTTTATTTAGACAGGGTAAGTTTGGCCCCCCACCTGAATCTATCGGCGCTAGTTTTGATTTTGAATACACTAATCAAATTGCACAGGCACAGAAGCAACAGGAAGCTAATGGATTTCTTAGGGCTGTGCAGTCAATGGCTCCTCTTCTTGAATTGCAGCCTACTTTGTTAATTGAAAATATTAACGGCGATAAATTATTAAGGGATACGATGCAAGAGTTTGGTGTGAATATGGATAAGTTAACGCAGGAGGAAGAAAGAGACGCATCAAGACAACAAAGACAGGAGTTAGAAGCACAACAGCAACAGGCCGCTATGGTTCAGCAAAGTGCTGAGGCTGGTCAAGCAGTCCAACAGGTAGCGCAAGCTGCTCAATAATAAGAAGAGGTGATATGAGAGCGATTATTAATGTAGAGATAACTTGCGAATGCGGTGGATTAATGCAGCCTCATCAAGATAAATACGTTCGTTGTCATAAGATTAAGTGCAAGCATAGGCATATTAATTATCTAGCGCCTACTGTTGATCTTGAGACAGAATATACAGAGGAGAAAGTTCCACCAAAAGCTCCTATTCATTTAAAACAAGAAAAAAGGAGGGGCAGAGTTGGCCGACCAAAATCAAAAACAAGTCAATAGGTTAAAATCATTAAGTGCTGACTACAGGATAACCTTTAATACACCTGAAGGTGAGAGGGTATTAGATGACATAGTTACACATTGTAATATGTTGGACGGTGTAACCACTTCAGATACTAATGAGTTAATTATACAGGCTGGACGGCGTGACGCCGCTATAAATATCTTAAAGAAGTTAAATTGGGATGAACGCAAGGTCATTGATTTAATAAACTGATAGAGGGTAATAGATGAGCGAAGAACAAGCAGTCCAAGAATCAGTAGAGGCACCTGCTGTAAACGAGTCTACAAATACATCAGATGGCAAGTGGTATGACTCATTGCCTGAAGATATGAGACAGGACAAGAATATAACAAAGTTTGATTCTGTTGAGTCTATGAGTAAGTCTTGGCTCAGTGCTCAAAGAATGATCGGCAAGGATAAGATCCCAATGCCAGAAACAGATGAGGACTATGCTACTGTTTATGGTCGTTTGGGTAGACCTGATGACGTATCTGGTTATGAGATTAAAGCGCCTGAAGGCGTACAGGTTGATACTGACAAGCAAGCTTCATTCTTGGATGTTGCCCATAAAGCTGGATTAAGCAAGAAACAAGTAGAGGTATTATCTACTTGGGATTTTGAACATTCATCTAAAACTATGGAATCCTTTAATGCTAATACTGAGTCTGCCAATAAAGAGTCTTTAGAATCATTAAAGACTGAGTGGGGGCCAGGATTTGATAAAAATGTAAAGATTGCCAACAGAGCCGTCAATGAGTTTGTTAATGAAAGTGAATTATCCTTTCTAAAGGAAAAATCCATTGATGGCATTAAACTTGCAGACCATCCAGTATTAGTAAGAATGTTCTCTAACATTGGTAAAGGGATGATGGAAGGTGGAAATCTTGAAGGTGTAGGAGCTGAGCAAGGCATGACTCCTCAAGAGATGAAAGATTCCAGAAGCACTTTGATGAATCACCCAGCATACACTGACAAAAGGCACGCAGAGCATGAACAAGTTCACAGAAAAGTAAGGCAATCATTTGAGGAACAGTACAATTAATATAGACATTTGATTGTATTGATATTTTTGCTATAATAGCAATATCAGGATATTCCTGAACTCCGATAACCTCAGCGGGCCGGTACTATTTTATTCTAGTATTAGGGTCCGTTTACCGATAATCCCAAAAGCTAGGCAATTAATTTTGTTTAACTGAGGGACTATCATGTCTTTAGAAATTACTACAGCGTTTGTGCAGGAATTTAGCGCAAACATTGATCTGTTATCTCAACAGATGATGTCAAGGTTTATGGATCGTGTCCGTATGGAATCACAATCCAGTGAAACTCAATTCTTCGAACAGATTGGCGCAACAGATGCAGTCGAGGCTACATCACGTCATGACGACACTCCAAGAGTAGATACGCCTCACGCTCGTAGGGCTGTATCTCTATCTACGTTTAGATGGGCTGATCTTATTGACCAAGCCGACAAAACTAAACTGCTATCTAATCCTACTACTGAATACGCCCAAAGCGCGGTAATGGCATTAAACCGTAAGCGTGATGACATTGTTATTGAGGCTGCGTTGGGTGTTTCGAGAACTGGCAAGAATGGTACTACCAATGTTCCGTTGCCTGCTGAACAGAAGATAGTAGTTGGTGGTGTTGGTTTAAACCTTAATAAGCTTCTTGAGGCTTCTCGTAGATTGAATGAAGAAGAAGTCGACCCAGATATGCGGCGTTATATGGCTATAACTTCTCGTCAATTACAAGACTTGTTAGAAGAGCCAGAATTAACTAGCGCTGATTTTGCTGTTGTTAAAACATTAGTAGAGGGAAAGATTGATACCTTTATGGGTTTTACTTTCATTAGAACTGAACGGTTAACGCTTGATACTAATGGTGATAGACAAGTAATTGCTTGGGCTGAAGATGGTTTGTTAATGTCTTCTGGCTCTAACGATATTACACGTATCACTGAGCGTGAAGATAAAAACTATTCTGTACAAGTATTCCGTCAAGAACAGTTTGGCGCTACTCGTATGGAAGAGGTAAAAGTTGTTGAAATTGCCTGTTTAGAACCTTAGGAGGTTATTATGGCTGTTGTAAATCTTAATGGTTCTTTCGTGATGACGCCTTTGGCTTCTGATCTAAAAGAACTTGGGCCTCCTGGTACTGGAGGTGGTGCTGTAAGATCGTGGATTGAGACTGTTGAGGCAGGAGCTGCTGACACAGCAACGTCTACTTACTTGATGGCTCGTCTGCCTTCTAACGCCCGTATACTAGGTAATTCAAGGATATACACTGATATCCTTACTACCACTGCGGCAACCATTGATATCGGCGTATTCAATCTATCTGGTAAGAGTGTTATTACCGATGATGAAGATGCTTTGAATGATGGTTTGGCTGTAGTTGCTGCGGTTGATACTGCTGTTGTTAAAGACATTGCTGATTATGGCAAGCGTCTTTGGGAATATGTAGCGAGTCAAACAGAGGATCCATTGGGTGATCTTGATATTAAGCTTACCTTATTGGATGCCAATATTGATATTGGTGGGACTATAACTATTGAGTTGTATTACACACTTGACTAACGAATAGGGGCTTCGGCCCCTTTCTTAAGGTTACACATGGCTTCTGAAGTAGATATTTGTAACATAGCTCTTTCAGAGCTTGGCGAAGAACCTATTATCGCTTTGAGTGAAGATTCAAAGGCGGCCAGATTATGTAATTTGTTTTTTGCTGATACCAGAGACATGGTGCTAAGGGAGCATCCTTGGAACTTTGCTATCAAGCGTGCAAGCCTTGCTCGTTTACTTGATAACCCTATATATGAATTTGATGCTCAGTTTCAGCTACCATCGGATTATATCCGTATTGTTAAGATTGAAGATGACCATTTGGACTTTAGAGTTGAGGGCAGCAAGCTTCTTATTAATACTAATTCGGTAAAGATAGAGTACACATCAAGAATAACTGATACCGCTGCGTTTGATCCTTTATTTGTGGAAGCTCTTGCTTTACGTTTAGCCGAAAAAATGTCATATAACTTGGCAGATAATAATGCTTTAAGTCAGTTCTTTGAACAAAAATATAGACAGAAAATGAGTCTTGCTAAAACCATTGATGGCCAAGAGGGTATTCCTAGGTCTATCCAGTCGGATGATTGGATTAATGCAAGGCTTTAACGATGCCTAAAGCTGCTCAGATACAGACCAATTTTACTGCTGGTGAATTATCGCCGCGTCTTGAGGGTCGTGTAGATATAGCTAAGTATTTCA
Source organism: Thiotrichaceae bacterium (assembly GCA_036478935.1). Taxonomy (GTDB): domain Bacteria; phylum Pseudomonadota; class Gammaproteobacteria; order Thiotrichales; family Thiotrichaceae; genus HyVt-477. The sequence goes on along the minus strand of JAZGES010000137.1, from coordinate 23,487 downwards.
ATGGTGTTATAAAGCTTGAGAATATGCTTATCCATCCTCATGGTGGAGCTACTAGAAGAGGTGGCACAAAGCATATATCTAATGGCAAGGTTGGTGAAGACAAAATAAGATTAGTACCCTTCCAATTTTCTGTTGAGCAAGCTTACGTGCTTGAGTTTGGAGAGAATTATATACGTTTCTTCAGAGACCAGATGCCTATAGGAGGCGGTGGTTTTTCTAGTGATTTTTCTAGTGATTTTGCTACTCCAGCAACATTAATAGAGATTTCATCACCCTATCTTGAGTCTGAATTATTTGAAATGCAGTTTGCTCAATCTGCTGATGTTTTATACATAGTCCATCCTAACCACCCACCGGCAAAGTTATCCAGAATAAGTGTAGATCAATTCACACTTGAAGATGAGGAATTTGTTAATGGCCCTTATCAAGATGAAAATATAACTGATATTACATTTGACCCTACCGGAATATCCCCTGGACCATCACAGATAATAGCATCCGATGATGTGTTTGTTGCTACAGATGTAGGAAGATTATTAAGGATAGATGAAACGGATGAACCTAACGAAGATAATGATAATTTTGGTTATGGTGTTATAACAGAATTTCAGTCTACTACATCGGTTATCATCAATATAATTGATGCTTTTGTATCAGGAAGCGCGCGCAAATTTTGGAGGTTAGGAGCTTTTAGCGACACAACAGGTTTCCCGTCTGCTATTGCGTTTTATGAAGATAGATTAATGTATGCTGGCACTGCTCTTCAACCTCAAACAATATGGGGTTCACAGTCTAATATATACAATGATTTCAGTCCTGGTCCAAAGCCTGCTGATGCTGTGACCTATACAATTGCTAGCGGTCAAGAGAATGCAATTAGATGGTTATCTCCTGGTAAATCGTTAACCATTGGAACTGTAGGCGGTGAGTTTTTACTATCCGCCTCAACCAGAGAGGAGGCAGTTACTCCATCTAACATAAAGATAGTCATTCAATCAGAGTATGGCTGTGCCTATATTATGCCTGTCAGGTCTAGTGGTGTAGTTTTATTTATTCAAAGATCAACAAAGAAACTAAGACAATTCATTTATCAGTTTGAATCTGATTCTTATATTGCCCCAGACTTAACATTATTGTCAGAGCATGTGACTGGTAATGGTTTAGTTGAGTTAGAGCATCAAAGAGAACCAGACCCGATCATATGGGCTGTCCGTAAAGATGGTGAATTATTAGGTCTTACATTTGAAAGAGACCAAGCCGTATCTGGTTGGCACCGTCATATTGTTGGTGGTGTATCAGATGCTTTAGGGGCACCTGCAAAAGTAGAGAGTGTTGCAGTAATACCGGGTGATGATCGTGATGAATTATGGATATCTGTAAAAAGATTCATTAATGGTGCAGAGGTTCGCCACATTGCTGTATTGACTGAAGGTAGAGGAACAATAAATCCTGATGATGCAGATGATTTCTTTGTTGATTCAGGTATTACTTTTTCAGGTTTCTCTACAACTCAAGTAGGTAATTTAGAGCACTTAGAAGGTGAAACGGTACAGGTTCTTGCTGATGGAGCTACCTCACCTGATAAGGTGGTTGTGAATGGTATAATAACTTTAGATAGACCTGCAAGTAAAGTAAGTGCTGGTTTGCAGTACATATCTGATTTGCAGACTATGAGGATTGATGCTGGATCGGCTGATGGTTCGTCTCAAGGTAAGATCAAAAGATCACACAAAATAGATATTAGATTATTTGACTCTCTTGGGCTTAAGTTTGGATCGACAGAGGATAATCTTAATACTGTATTTTTTAGAACTAGCGCCGTACCTATGGGTTCACCTCCTGCAAGATTTACTGGTGATAAAGAGCAACCTATGCCCGCCGGTTATACAACAGATGGTAGGGTTTATTTAAGGCAGGATCAGCCATTACCAATGACAGTATTAGCGATTATGCAAAGAGTGAGGACTAACGGATAATGTGTACAGGTATCGAATTAGGTTTTGCGCTTTCTGCTCTTGGCAGTATAGGTGGAGCTAATACTCAAGCTGAAATAAAAGAAAGAAATGCTGAATTAATACAAAGCAGTGCGACCTTTGAAGAACAAAAGCTTAGGAAGCAATCAGCAATATTAAGAGGAAGACAACAGGTAGCGGCTTCTAAGAGTGGGGTAGCTCAATCAGGAAGTATACTTGAGGTAATGAAACAATCAGCAATAGATGCTGAGCTTGAAGCATTAAACATACAGTTCGGCGCTGAGGCTGGTATACAAGCCAGAGAATTTGAAGCAGACCAACTTAGAAAAGGCGGATTGATTAAGGGCGCAACTTCTTTATTAACAGGGTTTTCTTAATGCCTGTAATACCTCAACCACAGATAGTTAGCAATCTTCGCGTAGGTCAGGCAAGAATAGACCCAGGAGCGGCTACTGCGCCTGCTAGAGCCTTAGAAGGTTTGGGCCGTACAACTGGTATCATTCTTAAAAGACAGAAAGAATCTGATGACGCAGCATTTGTTGCTGAGAACATAAACGCATTATTAAGAAGTGAAAGCGAGTTGCTTTCAGACATTGAGACAAAAGGTTCTAATGTTGATATGTCTACTCTTCAAGAAGAGTTTAGAAAGCGCGCAGGATCATTTGCTGATAATGCTCCTAGCGTTGAAGCTAGAAACGATTTAATTGCTCAATCTGATAATGCCTTTACAAGGAAATTCTTTCCATCATATTCGCGCCATCAATCAAACCTTAATGTACAAAATAGAGTTAGGTCTTTTGAGAAAGGCATAGATGACATTCAATCTGAAGTAATAGGCGGTCGTACTGATGTTGCTGAGGCTTTTGGTCGTGTGGAATCAGCTCTTGTTGGATTAGAGGAAACTTCTGGTGGAGTGGTTGACATTGAACAAGCCAGGATTAAATCATTTAATGAGATAACCACTAATGCTCTTGGTGGCCGTATAGATAGAGGTGAGGGGCAAGATGTAATAAGTGAAATTAAGGAAGGTAAATGGGATGAGTTCACTGATTCTAAAACCCTTGCTCGTATTCTTAATTCAGCCGAAAGAGACGTAAAGCAAAGAGATTCCGCATCAAATAGAAAGTTTTCTAATGATCTAAACGATTATGTTAGCTTCCTGTCTAGCGGAAAGGATGATGAGGCCAGCGCTGCAAAGTTTAGTCCTGATAACGTTAGCGCCGTATTTGGTGATAAAGCACCAGATGTAAATGAGTTGATCTCTGATTCCAGATCATTTGGTCAAGAGATGAACAAGATAAAAACTGCATCCCCAGAAGAACTGAACGCTATAGTTGAATCGCAGCGACCTACGCAGGCACAAGAATTCACCAGAGAATCAAAACAATTCAATATTTTAAACTCAGCAATCAAGGCAAGGAATAAGGCTATTGCTGATGATCCATCATCTTATGTAATGGAAAACAGCTCTATAGCCAAGAAGTCTGCTACTAACTTTATTAAAGCATTTGGTTCGGGTGATCCTAAAGCAACCTCTAAAGCTGCTAAAGAATATGCAGCCATTCAAAGGTCGATGCAGGAAGATTTGGGAGTACATCCTAATGGTGTACAGATTTTAACCAAAGAATTCGAGAACGTCTTAGCTAGACAATTGAATGACTTCAGCCAGGGCGGCGAACAAGTAGCAATACAAATAAGCACATTGCAGAAGTCTTTTGGTAGTGAGTGGTCAACCATTCAAAGACAGTTACAAAGTAATAAAAAGATGGGTGAAGGACTTAGGGTAATGGCTGGCATGGACTTTAGTCCTGAAATGATAAGACTTGGTGAGGCTCTATCCGTTCCACAGAAAGATTACCAAGACCTCATAGGTACTGGTAATTTTAAAGATATACGTGATGATACATTAGAAGAGATGGAAGATTTTCAAGATACATTAAGAGGCCAGCCAGGAGCTGAAGAAGTATTTATACAGCATAAAACTGCTATAGAAACGTTAGCCATGAAGTATATGGCTGATGGAACATTTTCTAGTTCAGGCGATGCCATAGAACAAGCTCGTACCGATGTATTAGATTCAAGGTTTACTTTCGTTGACTCTTATAGGATTCCTTCTAACTTCAGCGCTGATGATGTAGAGGATAATGTCGACAATGCTATTGATAAAATACAAGAAGGCTTTTTTAATCTATTCATTCCTGAATCAGATGTAGTTAAAAACCCAGAGGATAGAAAGGAAGTTTACCTTTCAGCATTAAGACCTAAACCCATAACAAGTCCTAATGGTGATGGAATCTTATTCACTGACCAGAATGGAAATACTATATTCCTAGAATCTGGTGATCCTTTAATTATCCCATTTACCAAACTATCAAGGCGTTAAAATGCCTATTCAAATAGATGGTTACAAGGTAAGTAGAAACCAAAAACTAGAAGACCTTACTACAGGTTTAGATACTTCTTTATCTGCTCTTGCTAAACAGGTGTGGGTAGAGAACCCTGTAAGCTCAGTATTCAGGCAGAATAAGCTAGAAGGCGAGCTGTTCGGCCCTGTCCAACCCGGCACTAAGGGTGCGCAGTTTAAAGGCCCACAAACGCCTGTTTTAAGTAAAGAGAATGCAGACAAGAAAGCTAAGGATGCAGGGGTATCTTTAGACATTGGTGAATTAGGAATGCCCGAGGGTGCTCTTGATTTGATGATTAAAAGGAAAAGAGAAGAGATAAAGCGTAAAGCATTGATTAGTGCTGCCCCTGAAGGTTTTTGGAGTGGCGCTGCTCAGATAGGTACCGGACTTGCCGTGTCCTTAGCCGACCCTATTAACGTGGCCTCTGCATTTATTCCTATTGTAGGCCAGGCTAGATATGCAAAGCTGGTTGCCAACACTTCTACTACATTAGGTAAGACAGCTACCAGAGCTGGTGTAGGGGTTGCTGAGGGATTAGTGGGTGCTGCCATTGTTGAACCCTTAGTTCTATTTGCTGCTGAATCTGAACAGGCTGATTACGGATTGTATGATTCATTCCTTAACCTAACGTTTGGGGCTGTGCTTGGTGGTGGCCTTCATGCAGGGCTAGGAGCGGTTGGTGATGTAATAGGTAAGACTAGCCCACAAACCAAACAAGACTTGCTTAGAGCATCAATGGGACAGGTGATGGATAACAAACCTGTTGACGTTGGTTATGTTGCACAGCTTGATCCTTCCTTTAGAGAACAGTGGAGAGCCAGCGAAGTAGAAAAGGTTGTTAAAGGCGTTGATGCAGATGAAAGAATTGTCAAAGAATTCAACAGAGCAATGGATGAGCTTAGACCAGAGTTAATAACTAGGGCAGAAAGATTGCCTGATGCTCAGAAAGCCATAGAAGACTTAGAGGCTGGGAGGGTTCCTACCGCATTTATCGATGATGTATCCAAGATAGTTAAGGCTAGGATTGATGACTTTGAGGCTACATCTCCTAAGTTAGATGCCATGTCGCCTGAGGCTTCAAGGGTTGCCTCTATTGAGGCACAGAATACTCTTGATAATGCCATTCCTGATGAACCACAAGATATTGTTAAAGCTATAGATTCAGATACCGATGATATTTTAACAGCTCTTGATGAACAGCAAGTAGATACTAAGGCCGTTAGAAAAGAGATAGATGATATTAACACTTCTGTTGAGCGTGAATCTAATGGATTACGCGCAGCCATAAACTGTATGTTGGGTAAATAACATGCCATCAAAGAACTCTGAGGCTTGCATAGGTCGCATTAGTGATGCGATGGGTGGGGCTACCCTAGACGAACAAATAGCTATGGCTAATGAGGCTGATAGGATCGTTAAAGATTCTGTTGGTTTATCTGAAGATGAAATATTTGCTAGGTTAGATGCAGACATTTTAGATCGCTCTATTGCCAAGAAAATAGAAGGCAGGAATAAAGCTTTAAACTCTATTGCCAGAAGAAACACAGAGCAGTTTGTTAGGAGTTTTGATGGTGATCCTGCATTAGGATTTGAGTCTTTATTGGTTGGTATTAACGATGTAAAGATGGGTTCAAGAAGATCTGTTGCAGGTACTCAGGCTCAATTGCAAGAGTCTTACATGGCTGGTTTAGTCGCCGATATAGAGGACTTAGGCAAGAATGCTTTTGATGCTTTCACTTCAGGTGAATTAGATCAAGATATAGCTAGAGCTTTATGGAAGATAGACAAAGGTGATGATTTCTCTGGCATTAGTAAAGACGCTCTATCTATTGGCAAGGTAATAAATAAGTGGCAGGAAAAGACTAGGATTGATGCTAACGAAGCTGGCGCCTACATAAAGAAACTTCCAGGTTATATTACTAGACAGTCTCATGACATGGACAAGATTAGGAATGCTGGCTTTGCACAGTGGCGAGAAACCATTGAACCTTTACTTGATGAAAGAACTTTTATTGGAGTAGATGATCGTGAGGCTTTTCTTTCTAGTGTTCATAGTGGCTTATCAACAGGATTACATTTTGGTAATGGCACAGTACCAGGATTAAAAGGCACAAAAAATATAGCAAAGTCTGCCAGCCAAGAAAGGGTATTACATTTCAGAGAAGCAGAGGGATGGTTTCAGTATAACGAACGATTTGGTCGTGGCCCGTTAGTAGATACCATTATGAATGGATTAAGAATATCCGCTCAGAATACTGGCTTAATGAAGATCCTTGGCCCTAATGCTGAAGGGAACTATGACAGGGTAATGGATTCATTCCTAAGAGAATTAAAAAATACTGATAATCAAGCTGCTATTGATTTAGAAAAGGCTAGAAAAGGTAAGCTGGATAACTTTATTAAACAGACAACAGGTGAAACAAATATACCTGCGAGTCATGTTGGGGCTACTGTAGGCCAAAGTGTTAGAGCCTTCCAATCATTAACTAAGTTAGGCGGCGCTGTTCTATCTTCTATTGCTGATGTGCCCATAAGTGCTATGGAAATGAGGTATCAGGGAAAGGGTATGCTTGATGCTTATAGTGGGGCGTTAAAGAACGCGGCCGGTGCTCTTGGTGATATGGGAAAGTCTATAGTAAACAGACAGTTAACTGTTAAAGATAAGAATGCTAGAAGGGTATTAGCCGAGCTTGGGGTGAGCCTAGATTCTACCACCGGATTGTTTACTTCTCGTTTTGATCCTTCAGGTGAAGCTATCCCAGGAAGAGTCTCTAATGCTGTAAGAACGTTCTTTAGACTGAATGGCTTAACCTTATGGACTGATTCCATGAGAGCTGGTTCTACTATAGGTATGGCTCAGCATGTTGGAGACTTATCCACAAGATCATTTAAAAAGTTGCCAGATGGTCTACAAGATACCTTTACTCTGTTTGGCATAGGTGATGCGCAGTGGGATTTAATCCGTTCGGTAGGTGCAAGGAAGTTTGATGGTGTTGATGGTAAGTTCTTAGTACCAGAATCTATTGATGATATTGATGAAGGTTTATTAAAGAGTCACCTTAGCTCTATTAACGTTAAACCTACTAAGTTTCAGATTAAAAAGTTACGCGCTGATCTAAAAGATTCCTTGAGAACCTACTACGTTGATAGATCACAGTACGCCGTCATAGAGCCTGATGCCAAGGTTCGAGCAACCATGCTTAGGGATAGCCAGCCAGGTACAGTGGCAGGAGAGATGCTACGTACATTAGCCCAGTTTAAAGCCTTTCCTTTCTCTTTAGTACAAAAGGTATGGGGTCGTGAGGTAAGAGGCAGAAGAACAAGAGGTTCCTCAATAGCTGGAATGTCTGAGCTAATGGTGGGATCAATGATATTTGGTTATATAGCCATGAGCGCTAAAGACATAGCCAAGAATAAAGAACCTAGAGACCCAACTAATCCTACAACCATGGTGGCGGCCTTTCTACAAGGTGGAGCTGCTGGTATTTATGGTGACTTCTTATTCGGCCAAGGAGTCAATAGATTCGGTGGTGGATTAGTTTCAACATTAGCTGGCCCGTCTGCTGGAACCGCAGATCAGATAGCAAAAATTTATAGTAAGGCTCTTGAGGGGAATCCTGATGTAGGAAAAGATTTATTCAGACTCTTATACCAAGCTGCCCCTGCTGCAGCATCCCTTGCATATCCAGGTGCCTCAGCCCTTAACGCAGTGTATTCCAAGGCAGTACTAGATAATTTAATTTACTACAACGTTATGGAATCATTAAGCCCAGGCTATAAGCGAAGAATGGAAAGAAGACTTAAGAAACAAAACGATCAAGAGGTTTTAATAAGATGACAGTATCGTCAGAAATTGCACGAAAGGATTATGCTGGTGATGATGTCACCACAGTATTTCCTACAACATTTAAGTTTTTAGAAAAAGATCATGTAAAAGTTATTTTAACTTTAGATGGCTTTGAAACGATATTAGAAAGGATCACTAATTACGAGATAATTGGTGAGAACCTTCCTAGTGGTGATGTCATTATGAATGTTCCACCTGCGATAGGTGAAACGTTAACTATCAAGCGTGGTATACCACTTCTACAAGGTACTGATTACATAGAGAATGATCCATTCCCTGCTAATGCTCATGAACGTGCTTTAGATTTATTAACGATGATTGCCCAGGTTCTTCAAGAAGAACTAGACCGTACTGTCAAATTCGCCGAATCAGAAACATCAACAGGATTAACTCTACCACCACCTGAAGAGGGATTGTTTCTGGTATGGGATGCAAATGGAGACCTAGAAAATGTACAGATTAAAGATGCAGGAACCCTGTTAGTTTCTTCTTTTGCTGAAACTTATCTTGATGATACAACAGCTACAACTACTAGAAATACCCTTGTAGCTATGGGAAAGATTGTCTCTGCACCAGAGGATAATATAGTTACATTTAGTAGCTTAGGAGACTCTAAAAATTCAACCATATCAAGGAATCAAATAACACTCAGTGCTAATGCTGCTGGTACAGCTAATGTCATCATAGGAATATTTAGCCCAGCTATTACATCATTCAATGATGGGCAGATGGTAAGGGTTAGGGCTTCTGCTGCTAACACTTCAACCACTCCTACGTTTGAGGCTAACTTAGTCGCTGCTAGGACAATAGTTAAGAATGGCAATCAACCCTTAAATAATGGTGATATCTCTGGCCCAGATCATGAGCTTCTGTTAGTATCTAATACAAGCAATAACGTATGGGAGCTGTTGAATCCAGCAACCAAGCATCATGCCGAGTTAAATTGGGATGGTACGGGGGTTATTTCGATAACAAAAAGTTATGGCATTGCTATGATAAGTGATCTTGGTATAGGACTTACTAGGGTTACTGTTATAAATCAATTTCCAGATATTAATTTTGCTGCAGCCGGTATAGCTGAAAGAGTAGGGAGTGCATCTGCATCACAGCAGATAAATACGTCACCAGATGAAGCTGTGACAACAACAACCATATTATTAGAAAACCACAATCAGCAAGGGACACTTAATGACGGACCACGTAACACTGTCATCTTTGATACAATATAATTTAAGGTAATAAAATGAAAAAACTAATACTAATAATTTTATTGATGGCTTCACAAGTCTCTTATGCTTTTGATACACGTGCTGAGTTAGATCAAGCGCTAGCAGATCAAATTTATATTTTTGATTTATCTAAGCCTACACAATCAATTAAAGTCAGACCTGCCAACATAGCTGTTGATATTACTGATTTGCAACAATTAAGTTTGGCAATGGGCCAGAATGGCTTAGATAGCATTTTACTTCTGATGCAAGATGGTTATGAGCGACTCACTACTTGGCTAGAAATAGATTATGCGGTGATAGGCGGTTTACAGCAAACTGCTGAAAATAATAAGCAATATACTCTAGCTAATCCATAAGAATTACATGCAAAATATAATACACACAGAGATAGATGGCGCATTTAAAGGTTCGGTTGTTATATCGGCCTTAAAGCTTCCTGCTGAAGACTGTTTAAAACTTCTACCTAAAGGTGTTCATTGTGAGGTTGTGGAAGATTCATTGCTGCCCAAAGATCGTCTATTTAGAAATTGCTGGAAGCATGACACCTCTAGTTCTCCTGAAAAAATATCTATTGATATTGATGGAGCTAGAGAGACTGCGCATCAAATAAGGCGCATGAATCGTCAATTTGAATACAAGCCTCATGACAATATTATTGCAAAGGATATTCCTGGTGCCGATAAGAACGCTGCTTATACATCTCGTGATGAGATACGTATAAAAGATGATCAACTGCAAATTGATATTGAAGCTGGAAGTTCGGCAGATGCTTTTAAGCAAACTCTGATCGACAATCAACAGATCATAGAAAATAGAGTTCTTGATGATAATGGAGAATTAAAAAGTATCTCCTATTTTTATGGCAAGTCACCCAATGTAATGGTTGGCGTAGAACCTAAACAATAGCGCCCTTTCGGGCGCGTTGCTTTAGCCTAATCAAAAGTATTCATCTTCACAGTCCGAGCACCATGTTATGTTATCCCCGTTACAAAGCAAGCAAGTAACTCCTTAAGTTTACTCACCAATTCTTGCTCAAGATCCTCATCAACCCTCAGTACATGCCTAAGAATCTCAACAGGATGCATACGCATTAATACCTTCGGATCGTTAACAAGTTGTATCACTAGATATACAGCTTTGGCAGCATAGTAACGGGTTTCTTCAAACCCTTTATATTCTACTTCTGCGTCTTGTACGTACCATTGCAGATGTTCAGCTTTACCTGCCATAGCAATATCATTAGTCAAATAAGCGTTTAGTGACAACGCAGGGCCTTTATGAGCTATTAGCGTTACACAATCTAGCAAGTATTTGATCCATATTTTGTTGTGTTCAGGCAGGCACCTAAAAGCCCACACAGTGTCCCTTAAGCCGTTTGATTCTAACAAGTCTACAAGTGGGAACGGTTCACCATTACTGTTGATCGTGCCACGTATTACCTGAAGGCTACGCCACATATCATTAGTAGGGCCATGTTGTTTGATTTGATTAAGTGTTATTTCCATTCTTCCTTTTCCTTTGATTCTTACGTTAATATAGGTTAAAATCTTACGTAAATTAAACGCTAGGATTACCCATGAAAGTCTTTGTTTTGCTAATCATTCTTTCCTTTAGTGCTACTCAAGCAGTTGCTGTCAGTGCTCCACAATCCTCAAGTGCTTTTATCTCTAAGCCTGCTGGCGGTGGGGGTCCTTAGTTAGTGGGGCGTTAACTCCTCTAATAATCTAATAAGATTTTTACGTTGTTTTTGCCAAAAATATGTTGTTTTGTTTCTAGCTTTCTCTATTATATCTTTGTATGATCTATCGCAATCAATAGATATGCCAAACCTATATAATCTACTGCTTATTATTTGATCAATTTTATTGTGTGCATGTTCCGCTAATTCATTTTTTATTGTATTTTCATAAATACGGTCTGCTAGAATTGATGATGCAATTGATGGGTATCTACCTCCCCCTGCGCCAAGTTCGGATAATTGATCCATTGTTTCTATTGCACAAACATTTCCATAATCAGCAATATCATTTGCTGTCAACCATTTAGGTTTTTCGCCTTTTATTTTTAATTTGAAGTGATTAATAGCTTTTTTTATGATAGGTGAATTTTCATTAAATTCAATTAATCTTAAGATAGCCATATTGTAGGCTACATTGTCTATACTGGTATCAACAGGGATTGCTTTGCATAACTGGTAAGGAAATAAGAAATATTCATCCATCGGCAAGTTATTTAATATTTTTTTTGATAAACTAAATAACCAGTAAGGTTCAATAATTCCATTAAAAAAATCTGATTCACTAAATTCTCTATTTTTATAGATGATATTCGTTTTTTCAATCCAATGATCTTTAGTTTCTTGATTCCAAGTTTTCATAATCAATCCTTCTCACATAATAAGACTCTGGCTTAACTTCACTAAGATCTAGATCTTCAAGCATCCAGTCTGGCATGGGATCTATACCGCTCAAGGTGTTACTGATAAACCCAGGGGTGACATTCCTTGCTTTTGCATAGCTTTTCTTTAGCTTCCATTTGTCGGCTATGTAGTGAGCTAGTTCTAGCCTAGCTTGTCTTTTTGTGAATATAGTTTCCATTCACCGTCCCTTGTTTAAGAAAACAACTATAGTAAATTAACTATATAATATCAAGCATTATTTCAGTTGTAAGGTTTTTCCTTACAACTCAATACTTACTTACACCAACTGTCAGGAAATTCCGAACAGTTCAATATGGTATTATTGATACATGCTTATGATATTGAGTTTTATACAAACTCTCGATGTGCAGCTTATTCTAGAAATGCTGCTTCTTATTCAATTCCTGCTTGCAATTATACAGCCTACAGATGAAAGAAGGGTGGCAGCATGGATATTGATAGGGTTTAATACCCTGCATCACGAATTGCTATACGAACTAAAGCATCCTATTTATTTCTTGAGCGCGGCTATATTTGATCTAATGATAGCCAAGTGGTTAAGTTCCATTGCACGTCCACCAATCTTAGTTATACACCTACAGACAATATGCCTTGCTTCTGTTCTATTGAACTTCATGGGTTTTATTCTATATACAGCTGGATTGCCTAGAGATAATTACAAGCTAGCGTTTATACCTTTGAATATATTAACAATACTTATGCTGTTCCCTTATGACTACTTTAGAGATTGTCGTAGACTTCCAGAAATATTTGCAAGTTTTACTGCAAGTTTTTTTATTTCTTTATATAATAAAACAGGTAATTGGATGTTTAAAGCATACAATCTCAAAAGTAGTATTTTATGTAAAAAAAATAAAGGCTTACAATGAGCGAAGGCGTACAGGAAATAGCGTGCAACCCAGAATTGAGCGCTCCTGTGGTCGTAGCAACAGCAAGCCCGATGGTGATTGAAGGGTCGCTGTGGTTTGAGTGGATCCCTCATGATATAGGTTTGCTTGCTTTTTTAATGAGCGCAGTTGTAGGTGTATCGGTATTAAGCGATCGGCTTGGTATTTCTCCCTATATTAAAAAATTACTATTGCTTTGGTTGAAGCATGCTCTAATTCTAAAATTAATCAAAAGGATGCGGAAGAAAAACAAACCTACCTCTTAACCATGGTGTCAACTTTAGCACGCACAATACTGTTGATTATGCCCCCTGCCTTTTCAGTACCTAGATAACCTACCATTCCACCTGACACCACCACCCATAGCACATCGACTCCTGATACAGCCACTAGAGCTGTAGTGATGATGCTTAAAGCGCCGCACATTATTGATTCATAGATAGATGATTTTGCAGAGTACTTATTGAATCGCATTCGACAATACGCAATAATGATAGCAGTTGATCCGGCCAATACATCCGGTGGTATGTGTTCGATAATTAGCATTATTCAATGATACACCCAAAGAAGGAAGTATGAAGCGTGACTGAATACGAAGAAGCCAAATTAAGGCATCAAAAAAAGCTAGATGATGGCTTGTTGCACGTTAGCTATACTGTCAGAGATAATTTAACCGCAACTCGAGAATCTATCTGTAAAGAAATTAATGAGATGGATAGAGCCGTTGAAAGGGGCGACTACAAGACTGTAACTTTTAATGATGCTACGAGGGTTGAATAATGACCAACAAACAACTACACATGATAAATAAATTGCTTGATATAGCGATTGTAGAGTTAAACAAAATAGCCGCACACGCAGGTCGCGAAAGCTTTGATGAGTTTGTTGCTAATAAACAGTTACCTAAAGCCGCATGATTATATACAAAACTAAACCTGTCCAAATACTAGCCGCACAGTGGAAGGGTGGAGATCCTAAAGATTTCTGCTTTAAAAACAACATGCCAATTTTTAATATTGGCGAGATTGATGGAGTTGTTGGATTAATAATCCCTACGTTAGAAGGGGATCATCCAGCTATGGAAGGTGACTATATAATTCTTGGCCTAGGGGGTGAGTACTACCCGTGCAAGCCTGATATATTTAAAATGAAGTATTATCAAGCGGGCAATGATTCCAACTCAACTGAAAATGCGGACCGTCTTTAAACGTTTCCCAGTCACCGCCCCATTCTACATTTATACCACCTAGCCGTACTGCAGATAATTTCATCGCATCTGCTATTTTGTAGTAGAGCGGCCAGTCCCAGCGGATACCACCAACCCATGCCCCTAAATCAACGGCGTGACCAGTCAAGTGGCGGCTATTCATTGTATTAGATGCCCCGCTATTAAATAGCTCTTCTTGGCGCTCTAATGAACGCACGCCCTCTAATACTGTGAAGTCTACTTTAGTGTGCTGGATAGCAAGCACAACAACGCGAACAAGGTCAGTATGTACACCTTCCAATTTCTCTATAGATGCTTTGCTTAGTTTATACATTGTGTATTAACCTATTTGTCCAAGGGGACAATATGGTATGTATACCTCTTCAATGACTCTTAGCGCCTCTTCCATAGCATTCTTATTATCAGCAACACCATTGATAATAACTAGGTCATTTTCGTATTCTAGTGTATAGCCTGTTTTAGTTTTTGTAATTGTTATCAATCAACGTATTCCAATAATACGTACCATACTTTGCGTATGCTTATGACTTTTATTCGGTGGGTGGAGCCTATGTCGCTAGACAATAAACTCATTAAATCATTTCCTTTTAATGTAACTGTTTTCATACGAACTCCTTTTCATATTTATGCTTACATTGTATCTAATGAATACCAGACTGCAAATTCTTTATGTTTTTATTAAACACTTTCCTTATTTCTTCTAGCTCTTCACACCTAAGCCTAGGCAGGTCTACTTTAGATTCACACATCTTAATGATTGCTTCGCCTTCAATAACTCCAAACCTTTCTTTTAACCCTTCCTTATAGCCTCTTGTAGTTTTGTTGCCCTCAATATTCCCAGATAGGGCACGGTTACAATAGCGGTTACACTGTAGATACGTGTTGTACTCTTTGTATCTAAGCTCAGGTGATGATCCTACAGTTTTAAAATGACCGCAGCACCAGTCCATATTCTGTTTGCTACATGAGATACAAGAAGGGGCCAACCCGCGATCATGAAACCATTTTAATTCTTGTAGCACTCGCATCTTATTAAAGGCTACTTTAGTTTGTTTATGCTGCCAGCCAAGCGTTTTCTTGTTAAGCTCCAATAAATCCTTTCTACAAGCTTTTTTCTCTTCAGCAATACGTTTGATTATCTTCTTTTGTTTCTTTGCGTGAGCGGCTTGTATTTGAGTCTGAGAGTATTTTAAAGCGTGATCTACGTTGCAGAATGCAAAGAGTGGTGTTAGATATGGATTGTCAGATTTCTCACTGCAGTGTTTGCATTTTCTTAACAAAAGCTAATTACCAGATATGATGCCGCCGCTAAAAAACTAATTAGCGGCGGTATTTTGAAGTTTTAGCTGTGAACTGAAACTTTCAAGCGTCCAATAAATTTCCCGAAGAAGGTAAACTAAATGAACTTATGCAAAGCTTATCATCCCATAGCCGCCATTTGAAGTGCTACTTTCTCAGCCTCTTCTTATTTTTTTAATGGATAATAAAGCCCCCGCCATTTGCCAATTTCCTCTTTATTTAGATGCGCATAATCAATAATCGAAGGCGCGATAAAACAATATTCGTCATAACAAGCATCAATAGCGTTTTCTTCAGTTGAAAAAACACCAATGAAATCAAAGTAATTATGTGAATTCTTAATACACATCCATAATTTCTTTTGTTCATCAACATATTTCTTTTCTAAAGCTTCAACTCTTTTAATTAATCCTTCTATTATAGGATCAGGATTTTTTATAAAGCGCTTTTCGTCAGAGGATCCACTATTATTTAACTGATTAATTTTTCCTACTGTCATGTTATTCCTCCTTTTTTAGAGCATGATTTTTCTCCTCATACACATCAATTATTCTCAATTGCAACTTTAACTCATCCATTCTTTCTCGATAGTCAAGATGATGCGGCTGAGGGGGACAAATTCCTTTCATATCTTCAATTGCATTTACAGCTTCTTCGTATTGAATTTTAGTTACCATCCCGTTATCCTTAGTATTTAACTACACCAATGTGCAAAAATTGCATATTGCTATCAAGTCATTGCACACATTTGAAGTGCTACTTGCTCTGCTTCTTCTTGAGTTTTAAACGGCTTGCTTAGTACAAAATCCCAGGCTACTTTGTAAACTAGATTGCTCATTTCCCCACGATCGTAGTCAGTTACCGGCTCTAGCTTACCGTGTGCATGCTGCATGGTTATTTTGATGGACATTTATACCCACTTCATAGATAGAAAGTTATCATGTTTTAACTTTAATTGGTCTTTTCTTGGACGTTTTTGGCATAACCTGCATCCGTTATACCCCGTCAAATGGGCATACGGTAATTGCATAAACTCAATTAAATGCTTCTTACATGTGATTTTTACTTTTTTCCTTGAGCTTGTATATTCGACCTTTGAATAGTCAAATTTATCACCACGTTTTTTGATTGCTTGTTCAATAAAACTAGCAGTAGTAGAACGATCGCGCATTAAAAGGGAATTTGTTCATCAGGCATGTCACCAACGGTAGCCTTTTGATAGCTTTGCTGAGGAGCTTGCTTAGGTTGTTGAACATTTTGGTTTGAACTAGCATTGCTTTTCCCTCCTAACATCTGCATTTTACCGCCTCCTGCATCAACAATAATCTCAGTTACATAGCGGTCCTTACCAGTTTCTTTATCCTGCCACTTGCGAGTTTGTAGTCGACCTTCAATATATACTTGAGACCCTTTATCTAAGTACTGTTCTGCTACACCTGCAATCTTTCCAAAGATAACAACGCGGTGAAATTCGGTACGTTCTTGCTTCTGATTTGTCTGTTTATCAGTCCAAGTTTCATTAGTAGCCAGGCTTAAATTAACTACATGGTTGCCGCTAGGTAGAGCGGTTAACTCTGGTTTACCGCAGCATGTACCAATAATTATGACCTTATTTATTCCTTTACTCATCACAACCCCTTTGTAATTTATCCAGTTCATTACCCCATGCAGCGAGTGCTTGTTCTTGTTTTTTATTGGCAATACGCAATGTCTTAATATTAGTGTCAGGATCATCAAGCAACCGCTCAGTAATCTCTATTGCCTTATTCCATACTACTTCAGCGCTATCAATAGCATGCATTATTTATTACCTATATTTTCTTTATCATCTCTAATACGCTGGTAAATCTCTTCACGGTGTACAGGTACATCCTTAGGAGCATCAATGCCGATACGCGCTTGTCTGCCATTTACACTCAATACAGTTACAGTGATATCATCACCAATCGTTAATGTTTCACCAACACGGCGAGTTAGAATTAACATTACTATTTCCTTATTTAAAATGTTTAATAACAAGTGAAATTAAGTCAATCATTGCCTTATCATCTACTTTGTTTTTTGTTCCCCAAATTTGCAGTTCTTGGTCAAAGTGATCAGTTATTTGTTTAGTAGTTTGTAGTTCTGAACTATTTTTATAAAGCACAGGTTCGGCAACTGGATCTTTGTATTTTGCTAGCTTATCCTCAAGCTTTTTACGTTGCTTTTCTGATGTTTCAAAAGCAATTTTGTTAGCAAGTATCAATCCAAGATCTTTCAAGACACTTTCTTTTGTGTCGATTGCTTCGTGTATTATTTTTTTGTGAAATATTTTGCAGTCGATATTGGTTATAGCATCTATACAAATAGATATTTCTGCAGAAGTTTTGGACTGACAATCAGCCGCCAGTGTCCGCATTCCTGATATTTCTACGCGTTGTTTTGATAGATAGTTTTCTAGCTCTTGCGCCTTTCTTTCCGATTCTTCTTTTCGTTTCTTATCTTCAAGCTCAAAAGGATCAATATAAATAGCATAAATATTTTCAACTTTATTTGACAGTTCTTTACCTGCTATATTTATTTCTGTTATTACGTCAATCCTCCTGCGCTTGATAGCATCCACAAGTTTATTTTTTTCAGTACGTATTTTACGTGCCTTTTTAAACTCATCATTATCAGACATATCAATAACTTGATTAGCTGGATATTTACTTTCAAGGTCTTTTAATCCTTGCTCTGTTAGTGATTCCTCAAATACTATCTTTGCTAGCTCTTTCATTGATCCATCTCCTTTTTTATTTCATTGATCCGATCTTGTCTCGCTAGTGATAATTTTTCATACAGTGGCTTTTTATTAAAGAATTGATCTTCAACCTTTTTATCTAATCCATCTTTAAACGTTCTACATAGCCTGTCAACGCTGTTTGATTCTTTTATTAGTGCCAGTGTATTAATCTCTTGCTGCAACCATTCTTCTACGTGCTTATATTCAGTCTCAGCGACATCTTTAGCATAGAGTTCTAGTTTATATTTTAATTCATCGTATTCTTTTTTAAATCTATCAGATAGATCAACTCTGCCGAATGATTTGGCGTATAGATATGCACGTTTGAAATGTTCTTTTAATTGACTAACACTATCAGATAACTTCATGTTTTTTGAGTAATCATTAACATAAGCGCCAGGCAAAGCCCATCCAGGCAACAGAGGAGGTTTCCAATTAATGTCTATTTTTTCCTTTTTGAAATAATGATGATTATCTTTGCTGTCTTTCCTGTTATTAATTATTTCACAAGAAGCGAATCCAACGTCCAAATTATATAAATATCTACCAATCCCCCACTGAACAGCAGACCTCTTCATTGAATTTGATAACCCACCTTTCAATGGCTCTATTTCAGTACACTCTGCCCCATCCCATTTTGTAATCCATTCGCCATCTATCTTTATAGATAGCCCGCACAAGAACCCATCTTTGATTGATTGATTATATTCATTGCGCCAATTGCCGAACCCAACAACATCGTCCAACCGTTGTTGTATTGCTCTATTAGTTACGTAGCAGACAGCCATAAGCCAAGCTTTTGTATTATTAGAATACAATCCAGCCCTTTGGACTCTCCATTCAGTGTCGTCTGAATCAAAAGGTTCTCGCAACTTAATAGATAGCTCATTTGATTCTGTAATAATCCCTTGCATCCTTTGTTCCTTTTAATCTTTACTTATAACGAAAGAGTATAATACCTAATTATACACATAATGCAAATACTTCTTTTACAAAGATTGTGCTATTATATACATAATGTAAATAAAGGTGGCTGTATGAATATATTTAAATCAATCAAAATGGCTGCGCTTAAGGAAGGCATAACGCTAAGTGAGGCAGCGAACAGGATCGACACAAGCAGAGAAAATATGACCGCATGGGCAGTAAGAAATAGCAGCTCACAAAGAATGCTTAAGATCGTAGCTGATTCATTTGGCTATAAAGTATCCGCGTTTATCGAGTTGGGGGAGGATTAATTGATGGAATACTTAATCGATAAGCTAATTAAAACCATTAACGACCATCCGCATATATGCAAACTAGAAAGAAATTTATTCACCGTAGCAAACTATACTTTTACAGCGGGGGATTTGCCGGGTTTTATGTGTTTAGAGCCTTACGATAAACCGCTTCCATTTACAAGAAAGGAGCTTGTCAGGATACATCAAGCATATAGGCAGTGGCTTAAAGTATACGATAGGGGCTTTGATGCAGCATTAAAGGAATGTTTACCGCAGGGTGTTAAGTGTACAAAGAAATAGTATACTTGCTTAGTCAATCCATCACGTTTGACACAAGAGCAAGCGCCGGTGGTAAGAATTTAATAGGCTCGTACCATCGGCTCTTGTTCGTTATGCCCTAGGCTGAGGCCCGTGCCGAATTGGATGAGGTCGTCTTTTACGCTGTCGTAGATGTCTTTGTAGTTCCTGCCCAATGCCATATACTTTTTAAGCGCACCCCTGACCAGACGTTCAGCTAGCAATAGTTCAGCCAGCTCGTAAAAATTCATAGTGTCCCTAAGCTTTGGCTTTCTTTGAGTCATCAAGCTAAGTGCTTTATATGTAGTGTTGGTAATGTGCATGTAGTAGTAATTAGCCGACTTGCTGCCCTGCTTAGTGGCATACTCAACAAACTCCTTCACAACGTCCGTTTCTTCCAATCTAGCGGCTTTACCTTGTTTACGTTGGCTAAGCCATGCTAGATCGGTAGCGTTGACGTCTGCTGTTAGTATTCGTCTTTCCATTGCATAAAAAGCATCATTGAACTTTACTTGCCACTTAAAAGCTTTTTTGCTAGTCAGTCTCATTGAGACTAACGAGAAAAATTCCCGACTCATCATGTAGACTTCAAAGTCAGTACCTCGATAATGGCGCAATTCTTTATAGAATTTAGTAGGGATGGATTCCCTACTTAATCCTTCTAGTTTATCTATTACTTTTTTTGCTGTGTTTGCAAAATCCTTATGCTGCATTCCAAATTTCTTAGCAACTAATCTGCTATCAACCCACAAGCCTTTTTTGTTTACTTCTATTAAATCAACCACAATAATTTATTGTCTCACCATTTAATGTAGTGGAATAGAAACATACTTTTCTTGTTGTGTCAATAATTAAGGGTAAAGTTTGTTTACCCTTAATTTAAGGCGGACAGCCTGTCCGTCTTAATATTTAGGTACGGAAGTTCCTTGATTTAAATAATCCCCCACCACCCATACCATTTCATCCGGGCGGGTAAATTGGTTGCGGTTGTTTCAACTATCCGAAAAAATCGGATAGTTCAGCAAACCCTTGATTTACTTCATGCCTTAGCGAAAAAAGCTTACATCTCCTAATTCGCCGTGCTAGTGAGTTCACTCACTCCTCAAGTAAATATCAGGCCAATTCCAAAAATCTGCCATTCGCGGTTCATTCCAAAGACATACGCCACACGTTTTAAAATCATAGATAACTGTATTATCAGCGTTAACCATTGTTACTGTCTGCGAGTTGCCGCAAAACGATGGGGAATAATACGGATTCTGGCATCCCCTTCTGTCCATAACTACCTTAAATCGTCTTTCACGATCCGCACCCAAGCCTTGCGGTTCGCTTAGTTTTCTAAAACAATTTATGCACAATGCACCCGCTAATAGAATATGAAAGACTTTCCCACAATCATGGCATTCCGCATTGTTTCGATCCATCATAAATCTCCTTTATAATAAGTTGTTGCAGCTTATTATGATTTATAAAAAACCTACTCGGGCCATTTCATCCGCGTGGGTAAATTGGTTAGGCGTTACCATTTCGCCCTTTCTTAGCTCTAAGATACGGCCTATTACCCTGCTCTAGTTTAAGCACAGTTAGTGGAGGTAACGGTTTTGATATTTTGTAACTCTTTGCATCTGCTATTGGCTTAGCAAAAAAGTTATCCATAAGAATTTTAAGTACTTCACTTTTTTTATCCATCATTCACTCCTTGGCGCATCAGGCAGCGGCATCCAGTGGGTTACGCCTTGCCCATAAATTTGTTCACCTTCACGATTACACCAGCACCCAACTTTTAGTTGATACCCCCCGTCAATGTGATCTTTGTCGATCACAGGTGTGTGCGTGACTCCATACATTCCTATTATCATCACACCATTGCCGAAACATAGTACGATTTTATCACCACTCTCAGGCATGCGCTCGCTTGTGCTAATCCAGTTCATATTCTTTATACTCTGAGTTAATAACGAATTCCTCAACAATATATCTTGTTAGATGCTCATCAGTAGTGTGGATAGTAGATGTGTAAAAAGTTTTAATCTCATCATAAATACCACCCGCAGCTTTAATACAATTATCTGCCTTTTCTTTACTATCAAAAATACCTAAAATAGCAGCACTTCTGTGAGACGGTAATTTTGTTACTAGAAAAACTTTCATCTTTACAGCTCCTTTATTTAATCTTAACCACAGGTCCCCCACTATCCACACCTTGGTTACATAAGGCTTTACTGGTAGCTGATCCACACCTCTCTATTGCTAGAGACTTTACACGAACCTTTGACAGTCCAACTATGCAAAGCAGGCCACAATAAATTGCGCCATTAAAGTGCCTTGGTTAACAGGGG
This sequence comes from Thiotrichaceae bacterium, assembly GCA_036478935.1. Taxonomy (GTDB): domain Bacteria; phylum Pseudomonadota; class Gammaproteobacteria; order Thiotrichales; family Thiotrichaceae; genus HyVt-477. The sequence continues at coordinate 1,553 of JAZGES010000137.1, read as the reverse complement.
GAAGTTAGAGCCAAGCGTTTGGTATCAATTTCGTTTTTTTACTAAGTGTAAATTGTTACTGCATCTAATGAACTTAGATAGGAGGAGGTTGCTTTAGAAAGGTATTATTTAACGCATAAAAAAGGGCTATTGAGTAACAAAGCCCAGGTGGTGTAGGCGTTCAAAGGTGTGCAAAAATAGCCTCTGAACTCTGTTACTGAATAACCCTACACACCATTTAAACTTTCTAAAGACGACACCAATCGCCTATGACTAAAATTATAGAACAACTAGCAAGAAAGTAAAGCTATTTATCATTACTCCTCCTCAATCAGTCTGCGCACATCCTCTGATGAATATGTTTTTTCCTTACCATCTCTAATCGCTTTAGCCACTTTGTCTGCTTGGCGGGCATCTTCCATATTCTCCTCATTAATCTCAAAATGCCAATCGTATTTAAGCCACATTTTATAAGATTTCCATATTTTTCTGCGCTCCCAAAATGTGAATAAATCTTCAGGAATTTTACAATTATAAGGTTCTAAATATTCACAACCGTTAGCTATCCAAAGGTTAATTTTACCTATACGGAAAACATATGATCCCACTTTGCATAATTCTGGATGTGTTTCTATTGTCTCAATAATCCTATCTGCTAATGATTTTTTCATCACCCCTCCTTAAACACCAGGCCTAGTAGATTGCCTGAGTAGGTTGGTTTTACTGAGACAGACTGGTCATTAAAAAATGCAGCAAACTCAACACGATCTGCAATACGATATTCGACATCATCAGGCCATGTTTTAACTATATTGAGAGTAATATTAAGCCAATTTTTATTAAAATGAATCCATGTATCGTCATCATGAAAATGAATCCACATGTCATCTGTTATTAGTTTTTTACGTTTAACGCAGTAATATCCAGCCTTAGTCGGCCTGGTCGTTGTCCATGTGTTCATGCTGCACTCCTAAGTTCGTTTAATAGATTGTCGCGCTCTGTTACCCAGAAATCCGCCCCTGCTTCCCATGCTTCCCATGCTGCCCTTGCTTCCCCTGCTTCCCCTGCTTCCCATGCTGCCCATGCTTCCCCTGCTGCCCTTGCTGCCCTTGCTTCCCTTGCTGCCCTTGCTGCCCTTGCTGCCCTTGCTTCCCTTGCCCAATCAGGCATGCCGCCAGCTATAGCTAATTCACAACATTTAATTACTCCATTAATTTCTTTAGCGACTGCTGGGTTTTTTTCAGCTAACGGTCTTAAGCGTAAAATTGATAATTGATGGAATACATTAGTAATATCAACGTTTACGGGTATGGCTTTGCAAAGTTCAACTGGAAATTTTAAAGCCTCTTTTTGGGGTAGTCTTTCGAATATTTGCTCAGCCAGATAAACTAATTGAGCTGGTAATTTCATTTTTGCAATTGCTTTAGGCAAAGCATTTTCATCAGTTTGCATAGCACAGCCAAAAAAACATCCTCTACCATTTTTAAACCACCGGCCTTGTACTAACCTATCAGCGTCCTGATGCTCCTGCATTGTTTTAATCCAGTGCTCCTTAGTTTCTTGATCCCATGTGT
>JAZGES010000136.1:0-4669 GCA_036478935.1 Thiotrichaceae bacterium | reverse complement strand
ATTTGCATCAATGTAGAAGCCGTTTGTGAGGGATTTTTCAAGTGTTCATCACGTAAATGTACGGTTCTTGCTTTATAGAAAACAGGAGTGGGTAACGTCATAGCAATCAGAAACCATATAACGGCTATAGCTGCGCCCATATATAAGACTTCACTTCGCCCCCATTGCGTTGCGATATACCCCCCAACAACTCCCCCTACAAAAATACCTGAAAACTGTGCGGTACTGAATACTCCCATCGCAGTTCCTTTGGTATTTACATTGGAATATTTAGCCACTAATGAAGGCAGCACAGCTTCCATAAAGTTAAAGCCAATAAAGAACAGTAAAAATGCCAATAGCATGGGGTAAAAGGAAGCGTGGCTGCTACCCAAGATAAATTGAGCTATGCCTAGAGTAACGATAGAAAAAAGGAATAGTGGTTTAATTTTACGATATTTTTCTGCAATGATAATTTGCGGAACAGAGAGTAGGAATGAAATCACAAAAATGGGTAAATATACTTTCCAGTGATCCATATCCGCAAAACCCAGTTCATCTTTTAGCACAAGAGGTATAACGGTAAAGTTTGCTGTCATGATCAAATGTAATAGAAACACACTGATATTAATGCGCACTAACGAAGCATTTTTAAGAGCTGGTTTGAGATACCCCCCTATAATTCCTGCGTCACGATGAGCAATTGTTTTGACTGGAGTGGGGACCGCAAATACGATAAGAAATATCCCTGCGATAGCCAAGCCTGCGGTAATCCAGAAAATACCCGAGATGCCAAACTGTTGATAGAGTACCGGGCCTGCAACCATAGCGATGGCAAATGCAACACCAATGGTCATACCAATAGCCGCCATGATTTTAGCGCGATGTTCTTCTCTGGTTAAGTCAGCAGCAAGTGCCATGGTGGCAGCCGCAATAGCCCCCATTCCTTGTAATGCACGCCCGACGATAATTTGGTAAAAGTTATCATCAGCAAGTGCGGCGACTACGCTTCCAAATGCAAACACTAATAAGCCGCCAACAATAACGGGCTTGCGACCGATTTTGTCTGATAACAATCCCAGCGGGATTTGAAAAGTGGCCTGTGTCAATCCATAGATACCAATCGCAATACCAATTAAAAAAGGCGTGATATTAGATAAAGATTGGCTGTATAGCGGAAGTATCGGAAGGATCATAAACAGACCGAGCATCCTGACGGAGTAGACGGCTGCTAAGGTGATAGCGGTACGTTGTTCCAGTTTGTTCATTAAGTATAAGTGCCGCTAATTATGAATTTAATGTGTGTAATTAAAATGTGTAACTAAAGTATGAATCTATGTTGTGCTATAGGTGCGTAGTGTTATGAGTGCTATGACTGCAATGGTTCGATGCGAATCTTAGCATGATGTAGTACCACCTTCTATAAACATAAATCAGTGTAACTACTGAGATTGCGTTCTATTTTTGTCCACTAGTAACAATCAAGATTTAATATGATGTCCTATACTGAATTAATGAATTATTTAAACCTATTTGCAAGCAAACAGCTCTTATCCACCTCAACCAGTCTCATGGTGAAACGTGTTATTAGCTCCTTCTTGCTCATTTTGCTGACAGGCTATTTATCTTCATGTTCTCAGGTGGGTTCAGTACTACTAAATTCTACCGCAAAAACAGGAGATTATATAAAGACTGGTGACGTTTCTTACGGCACACATCAACGCAATAAACTTGATGTTTATCGTCCTAAGAAAACTAACAGTAATAAAAGTCCGGTTGTAGTGTTCTTTTATGGTGGTTGTTGGGGTGAGTGTAGCTCACTAAAGAAAAAAGATTATTTGTTTGTTGCACAAAGTTTATCGTCACGGGGTTATGTAACGGTTATTCCAAACTTTCGAGAGTATCCTGAGGTAACTTTTCAACCGATCATGGCGGATGCAGCAAGCGTCATGCGTTGGGTGTCTCAGCATATTGATGAATATGCTGGTGATGCAAATAAAGTGGTTATAGCAGGGCATTCATCAGGAGCGCACATCGGTGCAACATTAGCACTAGACAAACGTTATTTAGATTCGGGGCTGCGTAGCAGGATTCGCGGATTTATTGGTTTTGCAGGGCCTTATGATTTTCTTCCTTTGGATGAAGCTTACCAACGAAAACTGTTTGGCCCCCCAAAGCATTATGCAGCATCGCAACCCATTAACTTTGTGTCGTCACAATCGCCTGCTATGTTATTACTTCATGGTAAGAAAGATACAACAGTCAAACCACAAAATTCACATAAACTTGCTGTAAAGGCACAAAGTTTGGGTGTTGACAGTAAGGTTATTGAGTACCCAAAACATGATCATGTTGGGATTTTGATTGCGCTATCTCGCCCATTACAACGTAAATCATCCGTATTGGTAGATGTGATTAAGTTTCTTGAGCAACATGCGAAGTAGCAGAAAATATTAATTGAATCCAAAGATTCAATTCACTACGTAGTCTTTGTAATTAACCATTTTATAAGGCTTAGCATGTCTATTTCTCAATCTAATTATTTTGTGAACGATCGTCTTCCAAAGCTATTATTGAAAATATGTATAGTTGTATTTTCTATCACCGTCAGCAACCAGTCCATGGCAGAAAGCTCTGCTAACAAAAACACTGACAATACAAAAAGCGCAACTCCCATAAAATGGCAAAACTTTGACGCCAAGAGCTTCAACCAAGCCAAGAAAGAGAATAAGTATATTCTGCTAGATCTGGTTGCCGTTTGGTGTCACTGGTGTCATGTAATGGAAGAAAAAACCTATCAGGATGCGAATGTTCAGCGCTTGATCAAATCACATTTCATACCAGTACAAGCCGATCATGACTTACGCCCAGACCTTGCTGAGAGATACAGAGAATGGGGGTGGCCAGCCACGATTATCATTACCCCAGATGGCACTGAAATAGTAAAGCGAGCAGGCTATATCAACCCTGAAAATATGGCTAGCTTGTTACAGGCTGTAGTTGATGATCCATCACCAGAATCATCCACATTATCATTACCCAAGCAATTATCTAGCTCTCCTATTCTCTCAAAAGCACTAACTAAAACACTGAAACGGAACCATATAGATGCGTATGACAATGCTTTAGGCGGTTTGAAAATCAATCAAAAATTTCTTGATGCTGACTCTGTTGAATGGGACTTGTTATTAGCGAAGCAAGGTGACCAAAAGGCAAAGCAGCGAGTACAACAAACCTTGAAGGCCGCTGCAAAGTTAATCGACCCGGCCTTTGGTGGCGCGTACCAATATTCCACTCATGCAGACTGGAAGCATCCACATTATGAAAAGATTATGCTGACACAGCATAAATATCTGCGTGTTTACTCCCAAGCGTGTACACAGTTAAACCAACCTGAGTATTGCCAAGTAGCCAAAAAAATAGCTAATTATTTATTGGAATTTCTATACTCAACAAAGCAAGGAGCATTTTATACCAGTCAGGATGCAGACTTATCGCAAGGGAAAAAATCACATGCGTATTTTGCCTTAAACAAGCAAGCCAGATTAGCTCAAGGTTTGCCAAGAGTAGATAAGCATCACTACGCTGCTCACAACGGTCGAGCTATAGAGGGGCTAGCAATGCTTTATCAAGCAACAGGTGATAAGCGTTACCTTGATTATGCAATCCGAGCATCACGTTGGATTCTTAAAAACAGAAGATACTATGGAGGTGGTTTTAGGCATTATCAATTAGATGCCGCTGGTCCTTATCTGGCAGATACTTTGTATATGGGAAAAGCATTTCTAACGCTTTATGAAGTTACAAAAAATCAGGAGTTTTTAACGTATGCAATGCAAGCGGCTACGTTTATCGGCAATCAGTTCAAAAATCCAAAAGGTGGATTAGTCAGCGCTGTTGACAATGGAACGCCAACACAGCCTTTACCACAGCTCGATCAGAATATTGATGCTGCTCGTTTTCTTATAAAGCTCCATCAATATAGTCGGCAAACAAGTCAACAAGCTGGGCATAGTGCCTTAGCAGGACATGTCATGAAGCTACTTGCTACAGAAAAAATAGCCACATCCAGATTAACAGAGGCAGGGATTTTATTGGCTATGAGCGAATATAATGACTTGTAATTGCAACTCTCTTATTCAAAAGCATACTCATGCTGCCTCTTCGCTAGCAGTGTATTATGAATCGTCCATCTGTATCGCTCAATCAGACGTCATGCCCGCGAAGGCGGGTATCCATCGTTGAAGCATAATTCCAGTTCAGAGATGGACTCTGGTATTACCAGAATGACGTATGTTGATAGAAGAAACTACTAGTCGAGAACGCTGCATAGAAATCAGCTTAGTTATTGTGACTAAGTAGTCAGTTCATCAAGGATAGTCTGGATAAGCTCTTTATTTATCAAAATTCGATTATGCCCATACCCTTTTGTACGTACTAATTGAGACTCTGGCCAAAGCGCTGATAAGTTTTCAGCTTGTTCAAACGGAATAAGACGATCTCGTTGATCATGTGCTATTAAACCTTTGATGCCGATCTCGCTGAAATCTGGGGCTAGGGTGGTTAGCGATACTTGTTTGTATGAGCCTTGAAGAATAGCCTCAACTTGATCAACTAGTGCTTGTCGTAAAGTAGCTGAAGCACCAATAGTCAAACAAAACTGGTCAAAGATAAAGTCCATATCAGTGGG
>JAZGES010000135.1:0-20914 GCA_036478935.1 Thiotrichaceae bacterium | reverse complement strand
CCACACCATCTAGTACACATCCTAAAAGGTCATCACCTACAGGCACTTCCAACATTTCACCCGTTGCAATAACCTGAGTACTGGTAGACATACCACTCATATCACCAATAGGCGCCAATAGAACTTCTTTTTGATCAATGCCAATCACTTCAGCAGGGATATCTTGCTCATCATGCCTATTTCGCAACAAACATAACTCACCTATTCGAGCCTGAGGCATGACAGCACGTACCACCGTACCTGCCACTTGCAAAATCCTTCCATTTAAAACAAGCGGTGAGCAGTTATCAACTGCATCACCTAGCGATTCACCAATGTGTTTTAAAGGCATAACTATTAGCCTCCCACTATTTCAATTTTACCAACAGGTCTCAACTTCACCTGTCTAGTTAGTTCCTCAAAAGACAACACTGGAATATTGGCTGAGATAGACTCAAGATGAGTACTTAAATAACGTCGCAATTCAAGAGAAGTCAACAAAACAGGTCGTGCAGACAAGTCTGAAATACTTCTTGCCTGCTCTTCGTTAGCTAGCAAAGCATCTCGGAATTTATTTGAAACTTCTTCATCAAGCGCTAAATGAGTACCCGTTGGAGTTTGTCTAATACTTTTCTGAATTAAACTTTCTGTACCCGGATCTAGCAAATAGACAGGTAAAACATTAGAACCATAAGTGAACGAGTGACTAATTTGACGCTTTAACCCGGAACGTACATATTCTGCCAATGTGGCTGTATTCTTCTCAGTCTCTCCCCATTCAACCAAGGTCTCAAGAATTTGCCTTAAGTCTCTAATTGAGATCTGTTCATCTACTAAGCGCCTTAACACATCAGCTATTTTAGGAAGAGGAACATGTTGCTGTGTTTCTTTGATCAGCTCACCATAGCCCGCTGATTCCATTTTAGTGAACAAGCTATGCACTTCCTGAACACCAATAAACTGACTAGCGTGTGACTTCAAAACATATTCAAGATGATATGCAAGAATTGCCGCAGGCTCCATGGTTCTCACATCATGCTCTGAAAGTTGCGTGGTATAATTTTTCTCTACCCAGATTGTTGGTAAGCCGGGTAAAAAACCTTGGCCTTTTTCAAAAGGAACATGCATAGACTCAAGGTCTTGAGTTGAATGTTGCACAAATACCTTGTCTAGCCCTAGTAAACCCTCTCCAACCGGAATGCTTTGGAAGGAAATACGGTAACTATCCTCTCCAAGATTATTCCTCATTCTTAAACTTATGGCAGGTACTACTACTCCCATATCTTTGTAGAAATCTCGGCGAACTTTCACCAACTTCTGATTAAGAACATCAGGTATCAGAAAGTTTCTCGCATTGTCAGTAATCTCTACTAGTATGGGTGTTACTGCTTCACGGGTATTCCCTACCGCGCTTTGCAATGCCTCAATTCTCTCTTTCTCATTTTCTTCCGTACCGATAACAGAAACGGTATCTGCATCATGAAACTTGTGATTGTTAACTTTATGCATCACAAGTCCCATCGTTCCAAGCAGAACTCCAATAAACATAAAGGTCGCCGTTGGGAAGCCAGGCACCAGACCCATGGCAAAAACAACACCCGAGGATATAAGTAACGCACTTGGCTGAGCAAGTAACTGATTTCCTATATCCTGACCAAGGTTAGTCTTCTCATCAACAGCAACACGCGTTACGATAATTCCAGCCGTGATTGAGATAAACAGTGCTGGTATCTGTGATACCAAACCATCACCAATCGTTAGAATAGAGTAAACCGAAGCCGCCTCCCCTGCCGACATTCCTTTTTGCAACATTCCGACAGAAATACCCCCAAGAATATTCACAAAGATAATGACCATCCCTGCAATAGCATCACCTTTTACAAACTTCAAAGCACCATCCATAGCACCATAAAGTTGGCTTTCTTTCTCCAATGTATTTCTACGACTACGCGCCTCTTCAACCGTGATCACACCTGAACGCAAATCACTATCTATACTCATTTGCTTGCCCGGCATTGCATCCAGTGAGAATCTGGCACCTACTTCTGCTACCCGTTCAGAACCTTTGGTAATAACGATAAACTGCACGATGGTAATAATGAGAAAGACAACAAAACCAACAATCAAATTACCAGCAACAACAAACTCACCGAACGTGGTAATAATCTGACCAGCATCAGCTTGCAATAAAATTAAACGAGTGGATGCGATACTCAGTGAAAGTCGAAAAAGAGTGGTCAGCAATAATACTGAAGGAAAGGCAGAGAATGATAACGGTGACGGCAAATAAACAGCAATAACCATTAACATAATGGTTCCCGCCATATTAAACGCAATGAATACATCCAATATCCAAGTAGGCATTGGCAAAATCATTATAAAAGCAATCGTTACTAGAAATATTGCTAAAACCACGTCATTACGACGGGTCATCTTCAACAATATTTCCTGCGTTCGTTCACTAAACACGCTACTACCTCATATTCTATTTTTATTATTTATGATCAGTAAAGTTATTCTTGTTAACTCTACCGAGAAGTATCAATTCTTTCCTAAGCAGGCCTTTACTCAACTCTCTCAAGGCTTACAACAGCACTATTGGATAAGACTCGCCAACCCAACTGTTGATAATAATTGCTTAACTTCATTATTTGGATTTTTCAAACCCAGACCAGCACTATTCTGATTAATAAATGCATTTAGTAGAACTCGAACACCATCAGGAGTTACTTCTGCTACTTTTTCAAAATCAATAATGATTTTCTGATCATCAGACACATCTAGTTTAGATAAGGTACTTTCAAGCTGCGGAGATAAAGACTCATCTAAATTTCCTTCTAATGCGATGACACTAGTTGCTTCTTCATCGATAACTTTAATAGAACTACTCATAACTGCTTTCCTTTTATTCGTTATCCGCCAGAATCTATCTATGAAGTGGCACTGCACTGTGCCTCATTCATGGATACTGGCCTTTGCCAGCATGACGGGTTTTTAGACTTATTCAGAGTTTCTTAACTACTGTTGATTATGTCGATACTGGAGTAACAAAAAGTACATTCTCTTTTATTGCTATCACACTAACGTGACTTCCTGCTTCGCAGTCATCACCCTTTAATACCCAATCTTCCCCATGCAATGTCACTTCTGCAGTACCATCAACAATCGGTTGCTCCAAAACAATCTCTTGAGCCAATAAATGTTTACCTGGGTATGCAACTAATAAATTATAAAAGGTAGACTTAATACCTTGAAACATGCTGAAAAGAACAGGGCCTATTAAAAAGATAGAAAGAAAAATAACAATCTGCCAATTCCAAAATTTCTCAGGCATCGTCCAAACAAGCAACCCTGTTATTGCTATCGCAATCGTCAGCCACACACCTAAATTAACGGGCATAAGCTTTCGCAAAGAAGACTTTGGCTCACTTGCAACTTCTACTGTCTTAGCTAGTTTAGGATTGACGTATTGAAGGTATAAACGCAATACCTTACGTTGGAATGAAGAAACCTTATCGCGCAACACTTGGAAGGTATTATTTTTTCCCTCTTGCATCATGACCCCATTTTTAACTGACATAATATTGTTCTCATTTTTTGTCAACGACTACGCACTAACTCAGCCGTACTGGTTTGTCGTCACACACACGTCTATTAAATTTTCTTTGAATACAACTGTGTGGATTTAGTCAAAGTTTTTAGAGAAACTAATATACAAGCAACTAGCCTTAAACCTTAGAAAATCAGACTAAATGTCGATTTAGCTAGAAAGTAGGCAAGACAGTCATCTAAGAAAGAGAGGAGGAAATGAAGATAATTAAACACCCCATCAATCACACAGAGTATCAATAGATCAAAAAGCATTGATTGTATTAGGATTGTTATCCCACATAAGCAAGAATCCATCTATGAAAATGGTACTTTGCACAAACATCGATACCTGCCTACGCAGGCATGACGGTTTTTTTGAACGATTAATAGTGACGTAATTACTTTTAGACTATTAAAATAAACACACTATCAACCGCGCTTCTGCAAGGCTTGAGCCACTCGCTTGATAGCAGAACTAGGTATATATTGATCAATAACACCATCTTTTTCTAAGATCATAACCAGCCCGGGGTCTGCAATGATCGGCACTTTTTCTTTTTTTGCGATCTGGATCATACGAGCACTTAACCGATCTCTACCAATAGCTAATAAAACAGGCAAGGGCATATCCTCTTCATACATCAGCGCCACTGCACGACGCATTCCAGCTATAACTACTCTAGACTGTTTTATCTGGTCAGAGATATCATTCTCAAGCAGTCGCCTTTGTTCCGATTTTCTTTGGCTTTTAATCTTAGGATCACCTTCCTGATTCTTGTGCTCCCGCTTGATCTCATCTTTGGTCATCCTCTGCTCTTTTTTAAACTGAAACTTCTGGTACATCACATCAAGCATGACCATCATGATGAGCACTGGAATCAAAATAAAGAACATCTTTTTTGCCATGGATACAAAGACTTCAAACTGACATTCAGTACCACACTGACTCAGGTCATGCATATACTCAAAAATTGCTGTTCTTACAACGAAGACAACAATAATACTCATAGCGATAATTTTGATCACAGAGAAGATAGTTTTAACTAACTGTTTCATTGAGAAAACACGTTTAAAACCAGCAATAGGGTTAATTTTTTCAGGCTTAGGCTTGATGGGATCCATAGAAAATAAAAAGCCAAACTGCATGACATTACCCATGATGCCAGCCACCAACATAAGCCCCGTAAATGGCAACATGATCCCTAGAATAATCTTGTTCAGCCAAACTGAAAGCGTAGTATCTAGCGCATGCCGAAAATCTCTGTCATAGGCAAAAGTCCCCACTGCACTCATATACTCTTTAATTTCCGCAGTAAACCAATCCCAAGAAAACCAAAAATATAATACCGCCAATACAATCATCATCAAAGGAACGAGCTCTTCGCTTCGAGCAACTTGTCCCTTCTTTTTGGCATCCCGCAGTTTCTTCGGGGTTGGTTCTTCTGTTTTACTACTTTGCTCTTGACTCATTTGAATACCGACTCAAGTACTTGGAAGGAATCTCCAAACTTAAGAAAAGAGTCCATGAGGTAGCGTGAAATGTAAGTAACGTAATAAACCATCAACAAAGCAGCTATGCCTGCTTTGATAGGCATCATTAAGATAAATACATTCAGCTGAGGGACATACCGAGTAATAATCGCCGCACCCAGTTCAACAATAAACATGGTGGCAATAATGGGACCACCTATTAAAACAGCAACAGAAAATATGAGCGCAAATTGCTTAAGAAAAAAACTGGCACCTTCTATATCCATAGAAGGTAGGAAAGTATGCACCGGCCATATCTGATAACTTTTTAACAATATTTCCACTATGATAAAAAAACCACCGGTGGTAAATAACAGTGTTACAGCCAACTTAGCAAGCAAATCACCCAATGGTGAGGTGGTATCTGCCAACACGTTAGAAAACATCTGGGCGCTCATTTTTCCACTTTGTAAATCTACCCAAAAGCCAGCCGAGGCAACTGCCCAAAAAGGTACACCGATCATGTACCCCATCATAAAACCAATAGCTGTTTCTTTGATTATGATGAAACCAATTTGTAAAGCATCCATTGGGACTTGCTCTACATAACCATGAGTAATGGGAGCTGCTAAAGCAGCAAGCGTGATGACAATGGCGTTTCTAGCTAAGCCAGGCAATACGGTATTACCCAAAAAAGGCATCGCTAAGAAAGCCCCTAATATTCTGGGCACTGTCAATAAGAGTGTGAAAAACCACAGCTGCTCTTCTGCGGAAAAAGAGTAGTTCATTTACGATCTAGCTGGGGGAATTGAGTGAAGTTATTAACCGCAAACTCATACAATTCAGGACCCAGCCAACGTACTGTAATTGAAATGGCAAAAATAATAGCAACCAGCTTAAAAGCATGCGGTAAGGTTTGCTCTTGAATGCTGGTTAAAGCTTGCAACAAGCTAACAATCAAACCTACCACCGTCGCCACTATTAGAATAGGTAGCGACAAATACAACACGAGTTGTAGCGCAAGAGTTGCCTGATGTGTAATAAATTCATGTCCCATAATAAGCGTCGCTATTGGTGATAACTTAGAATCAAGCCATGAGTCAATCTCGACCAGCCATCAATGAGTACAAAGAGTAATACTTTGAACGGCAGTGAAATCATTATAGGGGCAACCATTATCATCCCCATCGAAATCAAAATATTAGCCACAATAAGGTCTATCACAATAAAGGGTAAAGAAACTAAGAAACCAATCTGAAAAGCGGAGGTAAGCTCACTAACTAAAAATGAAGAAATTAAAACCAAAAGATGATCCTTAGTCACCAACTCTGAGTATTCTGGTGGCCATAACTTTTTTGTTGCATTAGAAAAAAAGAGTTTTTCTTCTTCACTAGAATGACGGTCTAAAAATTTCTTAAGGGGAACTATGCTATCTACAACAGCTGCTTTTAGTCCCGGATTTTGTATATCAGTGATAGAAACATCATGCTCCTGAAAACGATCGAAGGTTTGCAAGCCAACTGGAGTCATTATGTACATGGATAAGATAATCGCAATTCCATTAACTGCTAGATTTGGCGGTGCTTGGCGCATGCCCAACGCACTCCTGATCATATGCATCACGACTACGATCTTTACAAAAGAACTTACCAAGACTGCAATAAAAGGAGCTAGTCCAAATATAGCTAATAGACCCAGTAAGGGGATGGGATTGGGAAAGCTATCCATTATTATTTTCTGTATTTCCTAATACAGGCTCCTGTCCTTTTTGCGAGGCTGTTGTAGCTTTTTTAGAAAAGAGCTTTACTACTCTCACTCCCATATGACCATCAATATTGACCAACTCACCCGTACCTATGACACGATTTAAAGAACGAATAGTCACCGCCTGAGTTACAGGTGTATTAAGATCTATAAGATAACCCTGTGTTAACGATTGAATTTCTTTAAAGGGCAATATTAAATCACCCAAGTCAAACGTTAAGCGCACGGGAACATCTTGTATTGAGGCAATAGTGTCAGTATTGGTTTCATTAAAGCTGTCATTTAAATTTTCATCAGACATTTTTTGAATTCCTGATTCAAGGGTTAATTGATTTGAGTTGACGGAGGCATGAAAGAAATCACCAGAGCCTAAGCGAAGATGAATCTGTTGATTCTCACCTGACAATTCCATAATAAGAATATCCGATGTGTCGAGCTGGTCGAGTTCTTGCAACGTTAAATCTAACACCCCCGCTTGCAACCACATCTGAGTATTTTGTTGATACCAAAAACTTGTATTTTGATCCGGCCAGTAGCCTAGTATTCTTTGTATAATGGGAAGTAACTTGCTATGCATTAACATAACAATTTTAACTTCTTGTTTGTTTTTATTGTCTTGAAGTGCAATACCAAGAGAATAGTCATTTACTTCAGAAGGCTTTAATTTTAGAAAGTTTAAAATCCGAATCTGTGCATTGGTACGCAACGTAATTTTTGATAACAATGGCTTTAACGTTGTTTCAAGCAATTCCGCACGCAAATCAACAGGGAGTTGATCTAGTTTTTTAGCCCCCAAATACCCCTCTAATTTTTCATCAAACGGCCAAGAGGTTAACCAAACGGAAGCTGGGACACCATCTATCTCCACCAACAAGCCTAGAGAGTAGTTATCTATAGTGAAATGATGTGAATAAATTCTAGCCGTATAGATTGTCTTTGGATCACCTAACGAAAAAGCAAGACTGCTCTTTTTAGCGGACAAGGTGTTTTTCCATGAGGCAAGCTCATTGCTTATCTCTGGGAACTGTAGTTGCGTATGATTTGAAAGTCGTAGTGCCATTTATTATTAATAACCGCTATTTTAGTTTCAGTTGATTATTTTATAAATACAAATAGATGATTGTATTCTAGAGTTTTTTCATTTTCTAAATCTTGAGACGGACGGCATACATTAAGGAAGTTCTAATAAGCTCAAGAACATCGCCATACTCGCGAAGGTGTGCACCCAAAGGTAACGCAGTGCCGTTTATTGAAATGGATTCCCGCCTTCGCGGAAATGACGGATCTAAATCACTACATATAGTCACTGAAACTAGTCGACTATATGTAGTAATTCAAATAATTACCTCTCAATATCCTTAATATTAGAAATTAAAAAAGCCCGCCTTCGTTAGAAGACGGGCTCCATTTAAGCTAATTAACCAATGTTAAGTTAATAGCTATTACTGAGGTACTCGCTTAATAAAGCTTTCCTTCAGTTCCTGAACGACCTGCTGAGCTGTCTGCCCAATAAGAGAAGCTACCATCAGTGTTCTGAGTGCCTACCTTAAATACAGATCCGTCGCCATTGGCATCAACCAAAGGTTTCCACCCTTGACCGCTTACCCACTCTCTTCCAGATGAAGCAGAGAATGAACCATCAGCTTTTTTGGAGAATCCCCAAAGCTGGATGTCACCACCGCTTTTCCAGAAAGTAACGTCTCTATCATTCAAACCACTCCAGTCTTTCAACTTAACAGAGTTGCCGTTACTGTCTCTACCAGAGTGAGTTCCTGGCTGGATCATGACCATGCCGCCACCGCCGCCGCCATCTGATCCTGCAGGGCCAGTAGCACCAGTTGCTCCAGTGTTACCTTGTGCTCCAGTTGCTCCTGTAGCTCCGTCAGTACCATTTGTACCGTTGGTGCCGTCTGAACCAGCTGCGCCTGTTGCACCAGTAGCTCCGTTAGTACCATCCGTTCCGTTTGAACCATCTGATCCAGCTGCGCCTGTAGCACCTGTTGCTCCAGTATCACCTGTTGCTCCAGTATCACCTGTTGCTCCAGTATCACCTTTCAACCATGCTCTCACATCGTTTTGATCGGTTGAACCACTACCATCGAAATCACCGATAGTATCTTTGAACCAGTCAAAGAAGCCTTCGCCAGCATTACCAGTAGCGCCATCGTCACCATCAGCACCAGTTGCGCCAGTAGCTCCGTCAGTTCCATTAGTACCGTTTGTACCATTAGTTCCGTCTTCGCCATCAGTACCATTTGTACCATTAGTTCCGTTTGAACCATCTGATCCAGCTGCGCCTGTAGCTCCGTCTTCGCCATCTACACCATTTGTGCCGTTAGCTCCGTCTTCGCCATCTGCACCGTTTGTGCCATTAGTTCCGTCTTTACCAGCAGCGCCGTCAGAACCATTTGTTCCGTTAGTACCATTAGTTCCGTCTTCGCCATCTACACCGTTTGTGCCGTTAGTTCCGTCTTTACCAGCAGCGCCGTCAGAACCGTTTGTTCCGTTCGTGCCATTAGATCCGTCAGTACCATTTGAACCATTAGTTCCATCTTTACCAGCAGCGCCGTCAGAACCATTTGTTCCGTTAGTGCCATTAGTTCCGTTTGAACCATCTGATCCAGCTGCGCCTGTTGCACCGGTAGCTCCGTCAGAACCATTTGTTCCGTTCGTGCCATTAGATCCGTCAGTTCCATTTGAACCATTAGTTCCGTCTTTACCAGCTGCTCCTGTATCACCAGTTGCGCCGTTAGATCCGTCTTTACCATCAGCGCCGTCAGAACCGTTTGTTCCGTTCGTGCCATTAGATCCGTCTGAACCAGCTGCGCCTGTATCACCAGTTGCGCCTGTAGATCCATCTTTACCATCAGCGCCGTCAGAACCATTTGTTCCATTTGTGCCGTCTGAACCATTAGTACCGTTTGAACCGTCAGAACCATTTGTTCCGTTTGTACCATTAGTTCCGTTTGAACCTGCTGCGCCTGTGTCACCAGTTGCGCCTGTGTCACCAGTTGCGCCGTCTGAACCATTCGTTCCGTTAGTTCCGTCTTTACCTGCTGCGCCAGTGTCACCTTGTGCACCTGTATCACCAGTCGCTCCAGCATCACCTTGTGCACCTGTATCACCAGTCGCTCCAGTATCACCGTCAGAACCAGTTGCACCAGTTGGACCTTCTGTACCTTGTTGTGCATGTATAAGCTTAGAAATAAGGCTTAGTACTGCTAATAAAAGCTGAAGCTGCCCACCGCTTCCAACACCGCCGCCACCATGACTGCCTCCACCAAAAAGATTACCAAAATTAAAACCACCACCTTGAGATCCACCTGTGCGATGTGATCCACCACCACGATGTGATCCGCCACCACGTCTTTGTAAATGGTTTTGTTGATCGTGGTTCACATTATTTGAACCACCGTTAGTTACGTAATTACTCATGAAAAAACACCTCTGTTGTGTTATTAAAAGTTATTAAACCTCATTGCCTTTACAATCTTTTCCCCTCATTTCTGGCAAAACCTCCTTGAGTGGCGAGACAATGTTTTCATCAACACAATAATTAAATTATGCGAGTTTGCTTTTTAGTAGTTAACTATTAATAACTCTATTGCGCGTGGGATAAACGACAATGAACTCACGCTTAACGGTCTTTTTTATGACTCATTAACTTCTCTTTATGCTTTATAATACTCACCAGACATTTCATAAATATTGATAACGTAAACATCTAAATATATAGAAAATAAAATCCACATCTCTTCTACTATTTAGTTACATCATTCTTTATTTTTCACTTAATATTGGAGCTTCTCAGCCCTTAGTTATGCGCATTCTCTTCTACAACGAAATCCAACCTGAAGAGATTCCGGAGCTTGAAAAAGTCATCCACTTTCTAATGAATGATGATTTTCGATCTGCTGATGTAAAGAAACTAGACAACACCCTTTATTGCGCACGCCTAAATAGAGCTGACAGGTTGCTCTTTACCCTTTATAAGTCTGGACAGCACACCTACGCACTTATACTTGAACATATTAAGAACCACGCTTATGAGAAATCCCGATTTTTAAAGCGAGGGGTTAAGGTCAATGAGGATTTAATCCCCTCTTTGGATATTGAACATATTCACAACGACAGCCTTGAGACACTCCCGCATCTGAAGTCACAAGAACAACAAACATCACATTTTCATTTGTTACAAAAACCCATAACTTTTGATGCGGCACAGCAACGTATTTATGATTTGCCTGAGCCCATCATCATTATTGGAACTGCTGGTAGTGGAAAAACATTGTTGCTACTTGAAAAGATGAAGCACTTGAATGGGAATATTTTATATATTACACAATCCTCTTATTTAGCCCATCATTCACAAAACTTGTATTACGCAAACCAATACAGCAGCAAACAACAAATCACTACCTTTCTTTCGTTTCAGGATTTTTTAGATAGTATCGCTGTGCCATCGGGTAAAGCTGTTACCTACAGTAATTTTAGAGATTGGTTTGCAAAACACCTTGCTGCCACTCCTATTAAAGATGGACGTGCTTTGTTTGAGGAGTTTAGAGGGGTCATTACTGGATCTAATATTGATAGCGCTTATCTTTCCAGAAGTGCGTATTTAGCTCTGGGTGTTAAAGAAACTATTTTTGCAGACAATCAACGTAATGATGTCTATGGCTTGTTTGAGCGCTATCTGGATTATCTAGCTGAGCATGAGCTATACGATCATAATATGGCCAGCTATGATTACCTTAGCCTGACAAAAAAACACTATGACTATGTTGTTGTTGATGAGGTACAGGATTTTTCAGTCATCCAACTTCACTTAATCATGAGCAGCCTGATCCAGCCTGATCACTTTCTTCTTTGCGGCGATGCTAACCAGGTTGTTTATCCTAACTTCTTTTCCTGGGCGAAAACCAAATCACTATTTTTTACAGCGCTATTTACAAAACTACCCAATGACTCCCCTGCTATTACGCAAATTTTAAATACAAATTACCGCAACTCAATCTCCATTATTGATCTAGCCAATAAATTACTCAGAATGAAAAACTGGCGGTTTGGGTCGATTGACAAAGATAGCCATCATGAGATGAAGAGCTTAGGTGTTGAAACAGGCAGCATTAGCTTTTTGTCGAGCAATCAAGAGACATTGAGGGATATCGACCACAAAACACGCGCCTCTAAACAGTTTGCTGTGATTGTTTTATATGACGAGATGAAGCCGGTTGCAGCTAAATATTTTCATACGCCTCTCATTTTTTCTATTCAAGAATGCAAAGGACTTGAATATGAAAATGTTATTTTATTTAATATGGTTTCCAATGCGAGCCAAAACTTTCACGAGATCGCTCTAGGTGTCACCACAGATATTCTTAACAACCCCGTACGTTATGCCCGCAACAAAGACAAAACAGATAAATCATTAGAGAAGTATAAGTTTTTTATTAATGCCTTATTTGTTGCGATTACACGAGCGCAAGTTAACCTGTACTGGATTGAAGAAAAAGCCGACCATCCCTTGTTGAATTTATTTCGTCACGATGAATCTCAAGGCACTACGACTCATATTGAACATCACGCTTCAAGTCAAGAGGAGTGGCAGCAAGAAGCCAGCATGCTAGATCAACAAGGAAAATCAGCACAGGCACAACATATACGCGAGGCTATCCTTCAACAGCAAAATCCCCCGTGGGAAGTGATTGCAGGAGGAGGCATAGATCGGCTCTTTGATGCCGCATTAGAGCACCGTGAGAAAAAGGCTAAGTTGGCTTTATTTGAATATGCATTAGTCTATGAAGACCATCATGCCAGAAATGAATTAATCAGCATTGGTTTCGGCCCAGCACTACATCCAGAAGATGGCATGCAAAAGCTCCTCATCAAGTATTTTATGATGTATCAGCAGGAACAGCTGGGGGCGATAAAGCGTCAAATGGCCAAATATGGTGTCGACTTCCGTAACACTTTTAACCAAACCCCGTTAATGATCGGCGCATGGCTGGGGAGTGAGCCTATTATCCAGCTAGCGAACTCGTTAAATGCTGATCCCTTTTTGGCTAATAACAAAGGGTTTAATGCTTATCAAATTGCTCTGGAACAAGCCTGCCTCCACAATTATTATGCGACTGATAAGCTACAAGCCGTCTATTCATTATTAAGACCCGAGACATTGAGTATTCGAATAGACAATCAGCTCAGTGTACTGGGTCAGCATCAAGCTGAGTTTTTCCTTATTCATCTTATGATTGCGCTGTTTTATCGTATTCTTCCAGAAAACATGGTGCTGTCTAATGGTGCTTATAGTGCTAATAATATTGTTCAAGCCATTGAGCATTGGCCGCAGGGATTGCTACCTAAAGAGTTACATGACTCCGTTTATATTAATAAAGTATTATCGAACAATCAGGTGCCTCAAGACTTACATTTAGCGACTAACTTGCCGCTTTTTATTCAGGTGAGCCCTGATAATTATCTATTGAATCCCGATATTAAGCTTCAAGCCGAAGGCGAGTGGCTTTACGTTTACGATATTCTTTATTTTGATGATTTGGCTATAGGTTATCAAGATAGCCAGACTGAGTTTGATGCCAACCCTCTTTATAAGAATCTACTGAGCAATAAAATAAATGACTATAAAAGATCAATGGGTATTTATTGATTCTTGCAAGCACAGCTCTTTCCAAATACTCACTCAAACCCACCAACACGCCTATTTAATACCACTTATCATCTCTTAACCGACATTTAGCTAACCAAAAAGTATGATGAGTAAAAGCCCCTTATTTAAGAAAGCCTGTGACCTAATAACTCTCTATCCGAGACTCGTTGTCTCCCTGCCTAGTTATTGTTCTTTGTGACAAGTGGCTTCCCTCAAGATGAAGACGAGATGTTTATGAAAAATACGGTCAACAAATTCTCCAATATAGAATTCTGGAAAAAGTTAAATCCGCAGCTTTCTATTACATCCAAGCCCTTTGCACAGCAACCTCCCCCTATTGATATTAGCGATGATGCCGCAGAGCGTTGTCTAAATAGAGTCATTGATGAAGGTTATTTTTCAACTGAAGCACTCATTCCTCATGCTGAAGTGACCGCTATTGCGGATGCCATAGAAAGAATCGTTAGCTTAGGACTTCCACCTGTTTTTATCTATGTGTATGACGAAGTCTGGCAAATCTTTAATCGCTTATCAAACGTCATAGACCCCGTATTAGATGCTAACTACAAAATCACTATTGCAGGCATGTGGGCATGGCATATTGGCAACGAAGGGGAAGGATTTCCTGTTCATAGGGATATGTTTGCCTATAACCTTCTTGAGGATGGTCGCCCGAAACATCTGACCCTGTGGATTCCCTTTACGGATGTCACTCCTCTCAATAGTTGCATGCATGTTTTACCCACTCATTTAGACCCTAATTTTCCAGACAAGCTTCGGGAAAAAATTGTAATTCCCAATTTTAGTCATATTAGAGCGCTTCCCGTAAAAGCGGGTTCTATCTTGGCATGGAATGCCAATATTGCTCACTGGGGTTCCAAATCAAGCAAATGGATCGAACGCCCCAGAATATCTATCGGTATGGATTTTTCCAGAGCCGATGCGGATATGGATGGGGATAACTTATCTTATGCTGGCGGCCCAGAGCTAGCACAGGGCTTCAACTATCAACAACGACTCAGTGCTATCGGGCAAGCTATTCGTTTTTATAAAAAGAGAATCCCAGAGCTTTACCCAGAAACAGCTGAAGTACTCTTTGAGTTTAGTGATAAATACTCACTAACATCTGACTCTATCTCTTCTTTCTCTAAAGGAAAGACTACGGAAAAAGGCCTAACTAATGATAATGCTACTGATAATAAGACAGTAGAAAAAGCTAGTTCTTCCGATGTTAAACAAATCAATATAGATGCCAATGCAGAGACTACTGATACCGCTACTAGCAAAATATCTGCTAATGACACAACTACTGATAACGCACCTTCTAATACACATATTAATACACAAATAGAAACAACAAATAAACGACTCACTCCTGCAAGTAAATGTATTATCAGAAATTGTGGTAAGCAAGGCTTTGCCGTCTATGCTACTGAAAAAATAATGGCTAATGAAATTATTGAAGAATGTCATTTGGTACCTGTTTATCAGGAACTGATTCAAGGTTGTGTTACTAATCACTTGATTGAAAGCTTTGATTTTCGAGTATCAGCCACCCAAACAGAGCAAGTGATTGTATTAGGTTTTGCAGGCTCTTATCGTCATAGCTCAGCAGCTAATACGGCTTGGCGACAACGTAAAAGCAAAAGAACTTTTGTCTTTTATGCTGAGAGAGATATTGAAATAGGTGAAGAAATTCGGATCGACTATTTAAAAGGCAAATCAACTGTTATGGAGTTGGTTCCTCCCAGCAAACTCGAAGTTAAAAAAAACCATGGGAAAGGGTTGGGAGTATTTGCTACTGAAGATATTAAAAAAGGTGAAATACTTGAGGATTGCCCGATAAAAGCACTAGGTGATGAGCTCTCAGCCACCAATGTCTTTGCTGACTATCGCTTTAACTATCCTAAGGGCATCGATTCAAAACAGCGTGTTCTCACACTGGGGCTGGGTGCTGTCTTTAACCATTCTGACGACAATAATGCTTATTGGATTAATCATCCTGACATTGAGAATGTATTGAGATTTGTTGCTGATAAAGATATTGCCTGTGGTGAAGAGATCTGTACTTCTTAATGGCAGTACCGATTATTGGAAGGAGAAGGGAGTTAAACCTACTTAGAATTGTCTAGTTATCCCTCTCAGAAATTATTATCTTCTTTCTTCTATATGCTAGAAGGCAGATTATGCTGTTCATGGGACTTGCAGTAGCTTCTTAGTCTCAGCCAACTCCTTAGATAAAGAGGACAATATAATCAACTAATTCTTACACACATCCATTACCTATTTTTCTACCTCATACCCACTTACCCTCGCATAAAAGACCTCCTAATCTGAGCACCAGATAACCTGCAATAAATTTATTGTTTTTTGGGAACTTTGTTCTACCTATACGCTCTTAAAAATAAGTGTCTCAAAAAAGGAACACTTGTTCTATACTTGAAATAGGTGGGGTTGTGAGGCTTATAATCCATAGTTATTTAAAATACTATAAATTTGTATTTTTACAACACCCTCCTAATTACTTACATTAAATCAATAATTTATTGGAGCGAATCATGAATGCAAAAAAACTAACCGCTATTAGTTCAGCACTTCTTCTATCTGTTGTTATGGTTCCATCGGTATCAGCACACGATGGAGACTATCTCAGCGACTCATCTGGAAACCCTGTTAAAGATGGTTCTGGAAAATGCGTAAAGTCTGTACTAGGAAATATGCTAGAAGGTTGTGGCACTCCTGCACCTGTCGTAGAAGAAGCCCCTGCTCCAGCTCCCGTAGCTGCTCCAGCACCCGCTCCTAAACCAGTGATGGCTCCAAAACCAAAGCCTAAACCTGTTGTTCGTGCTCCAGCACCTAAAGTACACATCCTTAACCTTAATGAGTCAGGTGGATCAAACTTTGCTACTGATAGTGCTAAGTTAAGTGCTAAAGCTCGTCATCAACTAACTAGCTTTGCTAATACGGTTAAAGCTTCTAGAGTATCTCCATCCAGTATCACCATTATTGGTCACACTGATAGTCGTGGCTCAAGCTCTTACAACCAAAAACTATCGGTTAGACGTGCTCAATCTGTTGCAGCCTTTCTTGCAAGCCAAGGCATGAGCCGCGGTGTTATGCATACTGGTGGAAAAGGTGAGTCTCAACCTGTTGCAAGTAATAAGACTAAAGCAGGTCGTGCAGCAAACCGTCGTGTTGCGATTGCTGTAAAAGGACAGCGTCGTGTTATGGGTAAATAGTAAGTAATATGTTCTAGCACTAAAAGGTCAGATTTTTCTGGCCTTTTTTATTGGAGAATTTTACTAACACTTTCTGTGACTAACTAGCTAACAATTGTCTAATCAATGCTTCAATCGCCTTCGCATTACTATCCCCTTGATGTGTTTCACCAAAAAACTTTCCCTGTACTAGGCCTTCTTTATCAATCAAATAGTAAGCGGGCCAGTATCTATTGTTAAGTGCTTTCCAGTAACTAAAATCATTGTCCATCATCACCGGATGATGTAATTCGAATTCTTTAATTTTAGCTTCTACTTGCTTACGGTCATGCTCATGTTTGAATTCGGGTGAATGTACTCCTATGATCTGAAAATCTTCTTCAGCAAACTGTTTTTCAAGCGCATTAAGCCATGGAAACGAGCGGTAACAATTCCAGCATTCGAATGTCCAAAAATCTAGTAACACTACTTTTCCTTTTAAGCTCTCAAGCGTTAAAGGCTTGCTATTGATCCAGTCCTTTGCTGCATGATGAGTGAACTCTGGAGCAGGTGTTGCAATCTGCTTATCTTTTGCTTGAATTATCGAGGAGAGTAACAATGTAAAGAGAAGTACTAAAATACTAAACACTGGGGTTTTGGGTTTACGAAAATACATAACTTCACCTTTGAAATAGATTACTAAGTGATACGTCGACAAAGGAGATAACAGATATATTATTTATTTTAATTTCCTGTTTTGTATATACCAGTTACTATTCTGATCTGTAAATAATAATTAACCTAACTATATGAACCATGCAACGACTTGGCCCTCTTATGTCGATAAAGAACGACTTAAAGCCAGTACTTCCAATGATACCCAAGATCTATTCATCGAAAAAGATGGGATTACCTATGCAGGTACGCATTTAATTTTGGATATCTGGAAGGCTCACCATCTTGACGACTTGGCTCTTATAGAAAAAGCACTACGTGAATGTGTCGATGTCTCAGGCGCTACACTATTACATATTCATCTTCATCACTTCACTCCGAATGGTGGTGTTTCAGGGGTCGCCGTGCTAGCAGAATCCCACATCAGTATTCATACATGGCCTGAACGTGACTATGCAGCTTTAGATATTTTCATGTGCGGTGAGACTGAACCTATGAAATGCATACCCATACTTAGTAAAGCATTTGAAACAGATGATATTGAAGTCAATACGCTGTTGCGTGGTCAAATACAAAACACTGAAAGTCAAACTTCTAAACTAGAGACGACATCATGAAACTATTACGTAAGATGGACGGTGATGATATTGATGAAGTGGTTGCTCTTATTGATTCACACGATGAAGATGATGCAGAAGAAGCCGAAAGAGATTATCGAGATATCGCCGGTTTTTATGACCAGTTTGTATTGGAACAAGAAGGGAAAGTCATCGGCGTAACGGGCTACAAAACCCCACCCGGCTGTGACGAGACCCACTGGTTATCATGGACTTATATTCACGCCGATCATACCAACCAAGGGCTAGGTCGCAAGATACTGACTGAACTCATCGACTACCTAAAAGCACAAGGCGCTCGTAAACTCTTTATTAAAGTAAGTGATTACGAATCTGAAGAAGACGGCGCTATCTATGCAGCAGCGCTACATTTATACCAGTCGCTAGGTTTTTCTATTGAAATTACCCACGAAGATTTCTATGATGTTGATGAATCGCAGATGCTATTAGGAATGCGTCTAAAGCCGGCAGAAGACCCTACTGTTAATAGCACGGTTGAAGAAGAACAATTACCGATTCAATTTAACTCAGTATATGAAATTGCAGAGACAGAAGATGTATATAGTTTTGGCTGGCATGATCTAGGAGATCAGCTGTTCACGACTGAAGATGTTAAACTGGGCATTGAAAGCGCCAAAGAGGAAGAAGCACGAGCTGTCTTTCTTACCTTTCCTTCAAACTATGTCGGCGTAAATGAAGTATTATTAGAATCAGGCTTTAAACAAGCAGGCACATTACAAGATTATTATGAAGATGGTGTTCATGAACATCATTACACTTATCCGCTCTAAAGCTTATCTCTTTAGAGCACCGTTTAAATAGGAAAAGACAATGAATAAACTATTAATAACAGGCTTAACTTTAAGCATCTCTCTTTTGGTGGGTTGTGGTGAAACTTCTAACTCAATTGACCTAAGCCGAGTGTCTGATATTTCAACCAGCACATTAAAAGCCATGGGAAGTAAATCCAATATTCAAGACGGGGATAAAGCCGTTGCTGCATTCCGTGAAGATCTGGAACGCTCTTTAAACTCAAGCCGCCCTATGCTTTTCCCTCAAAGCTATATCGGTGTATCTTCTGAGAGTGATGGCTCATTCAAAGGTTTTAACGACAAAGACAATAACCACGTCCAAGGTGCTGAGGAAGAAGATCTTTTCAAAATTGAGATTGATACAGAAAACCAACGCGTACTAGCTTCTAATCCACGCGGCACCGAAACAGCAGAAAGCCCTTTCGGTGGCATGATGATGGGAATGATGATGGGAATGATGATGGGCAACCTGATGAATCGCCAACGCTCTGCTGGTGTTAGCCCAGCGAGTAAACAGGCAAACGTTAAAAAGGCAGCACCTAAAGCTAGTAAATCAAAAACTCAGCCTAGTGCAAAATCTAGATCGGGTTCTGGTAGTCACGCTAGAGGTAAGTAATAGTTGTAGGGCGACCTTGTGGTCGCCTATTCTACGTTAGCTCTCTAAGCCCCTCTCTTAAAAATGATTGATTATAAAAAAGTTATTACTATCAATCCTGGCAAAAGGTCAGGTAGGCCATGTATTAGAGGTCTGAGAATAACTGTATACGATATACTTAGCATGCTTGCTAATGGCATGAAACACAAAGAAATTATAAGTGACTTTCCTGAGCTAACTGAAAATGATATCTACGCAAGCTTAGCGTTTGCGGCTGATCACAAAAGAGTTAGCCACACTACCTGATATAACCTCAACTATCCTCCCTCATTATCAAAACAAACCTATAACAAAACCTATGCAGGACTACTCAAAACTAAGCAAAAAGCAAACCGCTATTCTGCTGATTTCAATACTCATCGTTGCCCTGTGTGGCTTGGCCTATGAACTGATTATCGCTACCGTATCCAGTTACCTCTTGGGTAATAGCGTCTACCAGTTCTCACTCACTATCGGCTTCTTCATGTTCTCTATGGGAGTAGGCTCCTACTTGTCACAGTTACTAGGTAAGAACCTGATACAGAACTTTATCAGCATAGAAATTGCCATCGCATTCGTTGGCGGCATTAGTAGCTTATTATTGTTTATGGCATTTCCTATGGTGCGCGCATTATATGATGTCACCATGTACACCCTGCTATTCCTTATCGGCACTTTAGTCGGTATGGAAATCCCTATTCTTGCCCGTATTCTGGAACAAAAACAAACTAGCCGACACTCATTAGCCAACGTATTATCTATAGATTATCTGGGTGCATTAATCGCATCAGTTGCTTTCCCGCTGGTTCTATTACCACAACTAGGGCTTATACGATCATCCTTTGCCATCGGCTTGATTAATATTCTGACCGCTCTTACTAATCTCTACTTTTTTAGAAACTACCTGAGTCGAACTAAGCTGTTAACCGTTATTAGTCTAGGCATATTGGTGGCATTAATCGGTTTTACCATTTACGGCACCGTGCTGACTCGCTACGCAGAAAAGCATTTATATTTTGACCAAGTCATCTTCAATAAACAAACACCCTACCAGAAGATCGTCGTCACTAAATCAGCCACTCGTGAGGAACAACATCTCTATATTGACGGTCATATCCAGTTCTCATCACGCGATGAATATCGCTATCATGAAGCACTCGTCCACCCTACTCTTTCCATCGCAGGAAACCGCGAAAACGTATTAATACTAGGTGGTGGAGACGGCTTAGCCGTTAGAGAGATATTGAAATATTCGGATGTAAAACTCATACATCTAGTAGATATTGATCCAGAAATGACCAAAATCAGCAAAGAACTACGCATGTTATCGGAATTGAATCAGGGTAGTTTAGAAGACCCAAGACTAACTATTTATAACGACGATGCATTCAGCTTTATTAACCAACCCGGCATTCTCTATGACCGTGTGATTATAGACATGCCAGACCCCCATAACGAAGCGATCAACAAGCTCTATTCCAAAGAGTTTTACACCATGATTCGTCGTCGCA
>JAZGES010000134.1:0-6510 GCA_036478935.1 Thiotrichaceae bacterium | reverse complement strand
GGCAACACAAATGCCGTTGTTTTGCCTGAACCTGTCTCAGCACTTGCGAGTACATCATCTCCGGCTAAAATAGCAGGAATGGCATCAGCTTGAATAGACGTTGGCTTTTTATAACCTACTTTTTCTATAGCAGATAAAAGAGCAGAGGAAAGCTCGAAGGAAGAAAAGTCACTATGGGTATTTTTATGCATAGCCAAGTATGAGGTAGTACCTAGTACATCGTCCAGTCCAAATTTCTTTACAAACAACAACTGAAACAATCCCATCATGAATGTTTTCAGCTCTATAAGTAATTTTTTTAACCTGTATAAAGATTTGACAACCCCCGTAGAATTGTTACTATTTTGCGGAATAATCACCTAACATAAATAGTAGGCATGCGAAAAATATTTCTTACCCTTGCTGCATTTATCCTGATAGTGCTAGCAGTATTCTTTATAGTCCAGATCAGTCAGGAGAACAAAGCACCACTACCCAAGAACGATGTGGTGCTAGCAAATGGCGCGCGCCTTATATGGCAAGACTGTTGGTTTGAAGCACCTAAACATGTTGACTGTGCCAATCTACATACTGCACCTGAAAAGAAAGGACAGACATCCTCCTTTGCACTCCCTGTTGTGGTAATGCGCTATCAAGGCTTCGATCGCAAAAACGATCCTATTGTTTATATGGCTGGTGGCCCTGGCTCTGGCGCAGGGTTAGAAGAAGAACAGATTAATGGTTATTGGCTAACCTGGTTCAAAGATGCTGGCTTCCACCGCGACCTCATACTATTTGACCAACGCGGTACGGGTCTTAGTAAACCCAAACTGAAATGCCCAGAGTACCACTTAGCTATTCGTGATAGCTTTATTCATGACACCCCCTCTTCAGAAAAAAACAACAAAACTCGCATCGCACTTCAAGGTTGCTACCAGACCATGAAAAAAGCTAATGTACCTGTTGATGAAGTGAGCACATTACATAGCGCCGCAGATGTTAATGATTTAATGGAAACACTAAATTACCCAACTTGGAATTTACAAGGCGTTTCTTATAGCACACGCTTAGCTATTGTCATTGAAAGAAAGTACCCAGGAAGGGTCAGAAGCATGGTGCTTGACTCCGTCTACCCTATTCAGAAGCATTTTTACAAAGAATGGCCTGAGTTGCTTGATTCGAGCTTGAAAAAAATATTTTCCTTTTGTGATCATCAAGCAACATGTAAACGTGAGTTCGGCAACATTGAAACCAAGTTTTGGGAAACGATGGAGGCTTTGAAAAAAGAGCCATTGAAAGTCAATGCCACGGGGCCACACTTAGTCTTAAAAGATGTCATTTTTGATGATGAAACTCTGCTGGATTTTCTCTTCGATATTCAGTACGAATCGGGAAGTTTATATGATATACCAGCCATTATTGATGCCTTTCACCGCCGCGACAGCGAACCGCTCAAAGTCTATATCAATGACTTTCTACAGTCTCGCCTACAAGGCTCAGTGAGTGAAATTGTTTTCCGCGTTATCGAGTGTAAAGACAACCCATCAATAGACCCAGCTGAAATGACTAAGATATATGAGAAATATCCGAAGCTGCTACCTTATTTATCGACGGAGTATGATGCGTGTGATATCTGGGATAACAAAGGGGAAGCCGTGGATATTAAAAAGCTGACGGAAGTGTCTGATATTCCAGTATTGATTCTAGCGGGTGAAGACGACCCAGTAACTCCAATAGGCTGGGTAGATGATATTTTAGAACAATACCCCAACTCACAATTTTTCAGTTTTCCCAATATTTCACATAGCGTTATGGACAGAAAATCTTGTGGT
Source organism: Thiotrichaceae bacterium (assembly GCA_036478935.1). Taxonomy (GTDB): domain Bacteria; phylum Pseudomonadota; class Gammaproteobacteria; order Thiotrichales; family Thiotrichaceae; genus HyVt-477. Next base: position 4,699 of record JAZGES010000134.1, on the reverse strand, counting down.
GTTCAATTATTTAGCCGCTTTGTGAATGATCCTACAACTCGCCCTACAGCAGATTGTCGGGATTATTCATCTAGCGATAAAAACAATACTACTCCACCCAACTCTATTGATGACTCTAACTAAGCCTTAGAGAAGCAGAAATATAGCAGCCTTATTATTTAAACAACTTACCTTTTTCTTTGATATGGATATACCCATCCGGCTTAGGTCGACCAACCATTGAAATCATACCTTGTAAGCTTTGCCCTTTAGGCGTTGTTTTTAATTTCAAATCGGTGAGATATTGCCACTCACTATCAAGCACCACATTGCCTTTTATATCTACAGGTGCATCGTGCGCTGTTAATACCCCGATCAACTTACCCTCGGCTTCTGGCTCTATTTTTAACTGATAGCTACCTTCTGGCAATCGAATTGGGCTTGTTAAACCCCCTTGCTCCCAATTCAACACAGCAGACACCACAGGAAGACTTAAAGGATCTGTTTGCTGCATTTCCAAATGATCAATCGAGCCTCTTAAATCACCGCTCATTTTGGCATAGCGTTGAAATTGGTTAATAAAACTTCCTGTCGTCTTAAACTGTGCATTATCAAGCGTCAGCGTTTTACTTACCGATACAGTATAACTTCCGTTAGCTGTTAACTCATCACCCTGAATAGTAAAGTCGCCTTTAGCAGCTCCTGTTAATAGGCCAAGAGGACTTACCGTCCAGCTCACTTCACCCACATCTACTCCATCAAAAACAGCTCGGGTAACGTTACCCTTCCACAAAGATCCACTAGCGCCTTGCAAAGTAAGTGCTGTATTAGATTCAACTTGTTTCGCAATGAGATTAGCAGGAGTTTTCAATAGTAGTGCAATCAAAAAGACTACGATTCCTAATATTATTATTTTTTTCATATTGACCTAAACTTCATTTCCCTAAGTTTACTTGAGCTTACTTACCCAACCTAAGACTAGCATTCACAGTTCCTTTATCATTTAACGGAGCAATATCCATTTTCAAAAGGTGCAAACTATACTTGGTTTCTAACTCACCCAAAAACTGCATAACGTGATCGACATTCACTTCTTTCAATGAAATTCTAACCTCATCACTACCTCGCATCTGCTTTAAGCCTTTCTTAAGCTGATATTTTTTTAGTACCACTTCGATTACCTGAGAAGGATTAGTAGGTGTTTTCGGGCGACTTGAAACGGGGTTGTTTTGTGCCTGCTGAATTCTGCCTTGAGCCATTTGCATCCAGCGTAATTCATTTTCACGTTCTTGAATCTGAGTTTCTAGTTTAATGTGCTTCGTTTTAAGTGGCTCTAGCACCATGGCCCATAACAGGATAAGTACGGCAACCCCAAGCCCACCAAAGACCATGACTTTCTCACGAGCATTAAGCATCAAAAGCCATTGTTGAATAGCTTGTTTCATAAGCTTTCCTTCTTGATATTCAACGTAGATTCCACTTTATTTGCCGATGAAGTAGAAGAAATGACTTCAGCATCCATATTCCCTTGATCAACAGCAGCACGAAACTTTTCAAGCTCCGAAAGTGAGGAGGCTGTAATGGATAGATTTAAACCTGTTTTATCAAACCGCAAAGTAGAGACCGTTATCTCTTTATGTTGTTTAATTTGTGGGGCGATCCTTGCTAGCAACTCCAATGGGGAGTCTGCCTTTGGAGCAGAATCACCACCCGACGATTTCAATTTTTCGGCCATAATGCTATGTAGCACACGATAATCATCGTTGACGGGCGTATTCGGAAAAGTCTGTTGGTAAACATTAGCAATGCTCTCATTCAGATTCGCTAGCTGTTGATTCAAACGATAGTTTTTCACGCCCGTCGTTATGACCCATGAAAGCCCTACTAGAGCTGCAAGCGCTGCTACACTTTTCCACTGTGACAGGTTGCTAAATATACTTTCACGCCCTTTTTGAACAAAGCGAGTTAATAAATTTAACGGTAATGCTTGCAGCAAGTCCGCACTGCATAAGCGTTGTAAATGGGTTGCAGTTTGAATATTGATAGAATCAGGAAAGTCCAACTCGACATCTTCAGGCTTATCAAGTAGCAATGCATGTATAGCTGACTTTTCAAGTACATCTGGCAATAAAGCAGGAAGCAATACAACATCAGTCACAAAACCTGAATAGACGCTGCATCTAAATAACGCTCGCTGCTGATCACCATTGATACTCAATACCGCACCTTCTTCAGGCCCAATCGGCAAAGAAAAAACATCAGGCAATACGATATGAGGCGTTAAATCATATTCACTTAATGTATCTAGCCACTGTTGCAAGCGTTCTTTATTGATAGCGGAAATATCAACGGCTTTATCCGTAAACTCTCGATGATAAACAAAATGCAACTCATCAATATCCTCTGCAAGGTGATCTTCTAATGCATAAGGAACTGCTTTTGTTAACAACTTTGCATTCGTGGCAGGAATCTTTGCACTATTCAACACCACATCTTCTGTAGGAATCAATAAGATGATGCGCTTACCGCGACTTAAAGCCTTGAGCTGAGACCAGCTTGAAGAAGAGAAGTTACCTTGCTGTTGGTTTTTGCCCAGCACTGCATACCCTGCGGTTTCAGCTTCAAGCGATGCTACTTTTATTACAAGCCATTGCATGTTCGTTCCTAACTTCCTTATCTTTTAACCTTTTAGGGTTGACTAAATTCTCGACTGATCACACGAGTTCGACCTGTGCTATCCCGATGTATAACGCTATTTATAAAAACACGTACTCTACCAATTTGTACCAAGCCTTGTAACAGAAAATATTCACTACTCACACCCAAACGATCTGTCGAAAAGGTATTTTGACCTACAAAACCTAAAGAGCGAACAAAGTCCGATATAGTCGGAAAAGGATCTACTTCTCGATCATCCATGGTTTCACGGACTTGCGTTTCATCTACATTACCCAGCGCATACAACACTTCAAAATCTGCTGTATTAACATTAATAAGCATTCTCTTAGCAGGGATCATGGCAACAAATGGCAACAACTTCTTTAATATACTTTCTTCTTCGCCTTTACTGTTGGTAAATTTCTCGTTGAACCCCTTCACTAAACCTAATTCTGAACGAACCACCAAACGAGAGTTTGCCGCTAAGTAAGGGGGATCAAGTGTTTTATAGTAAGCACTCTCTGCCCCTAAATTACTTTCTTGATCATTTTCATCTAACCAATCTATGAGGCTGTCAACCAATGCATCAGGTTCTGGTATTTTCAAGTAATTAAGCAGGGTTTTCAAGCGCTCTACTTGCAATGCAACGGGGCGTTGCACATTTTGTCCATTCTGATTAACCGTCTCAATCAGATTATTCAGATTTATCCGCGCATGCAAATCAAATAATTGCCCGTTCATATACCCACCAGGAATAGGAATAGGTGGAATTAAAGTGGCCCAGTCATCTTTGAGAGAGTCGGTATTATTATCTTGTAGATCATTGCTAAGAATCACCCCAGCCCAATCCTCCATGCCTGTAGCATATTGATAGGCTTGCTCTAGCGCACTTAAATTACCTGATAGGCGGATAGCCACCTGTTGACGATAAGCTAGTGTGACAGCCAAGCTAACAGCAATAGCGGTAACCACCAAAGCGGTAATGAGTGCTACTCCTGCTTGCTGGATTTTAAATTGGGGAGTTGTATGCATCTATATTTTATATAACAGCCAATAACAATCAATTAATACTTCTAGCTTTTACCGGCATCAAACGATCAGAAATACGCCTACCTTTTCCTTTGGTTAACTTGTGATCATAAATCGTAGTATACGCCATTACTGCACGCACATATTTACGCGTTTCTTTAAAAGGAATGCTTTCCACCCACTGATCTGCATCAATGGTTTTCTTGGGCGTCCATTTAACCGAACGACTTGGCCCTGCATTATAACCAGCGGTTGCTTTAACATAGCTGCCATCAAAATCTTTTAACATGCCGCTCAGGTAAGCACTACCCAGCTTCACATTCAGCTTTGGGGTAAGCAGATCACTTTTACGCACTCTGGCCAAACCCAGTTGTTTTCCCACATAACGTGCGGTAGATGGCAATAGCTGCATCAAACCCATTGCTCTCGCACCCGATACGGCTTTCTTATTAAACACACTTTCACGACGCATAATGCCATAAACCCAAGCGGGATTAACGCCATTTTGTCCGCTCATTTCCGTGATTAAGTTCTTATAAAGTAAAGGAAATCGTAAACCGACTTGATTCCAGTCTTTGGTTTTTGCTACCGAGCGTACTGCTAATATAGGCTTGTCTAGTTTTAGAGCGAGTGCTGCCGCAGCTAGCTTGCCATCTTTATTCATGTGCTTAAGCGCCCAAAACCATTCTTTATATGCCAACGAGTCTTTACCTAGTTCAAACCATTCCATGGCACGATAGATAGGTGAGACGATTTGTACATTCTCAGCACAATTCTCCCAATCTTCATTATTCTTTTCGAAAACACTATATTCTTGATTGAGCTGGTCTGCGGATAAGAAACCATAAAATGTTGCATTTTCAGCAAGTTGACTATAAAGCTGCGTCGCCAATTTTTTATTACCCGTTTGGCTACTGGCTCGTGCTTTCCAATACTGCCAAATATCTCGCTGCGCCACCTCTTCACTCATCGCATCAATAGCACTGTTTAATTGTTGCCATTTTCCTTCACGTAGCGCCATACGCGCCATCCA
>JAZGES010000133.1:0-8572 GCA_036478935.1 Thiotrichaceae bacterium | reverse complement strand
GATCCGATACTACGGGGCTTTGCATCACACAAAGCACAGGCCGTCGACCCTATGTTAATTGATGACTTACGCAACTTTCTGTTTGGACCTCCAGGAGCAGGCGGATTTGACTTAGCTTCACTTAATATACAACGTGGACGTGACCATCAATTATCCAGCTTAAATGATTCAAGAGAAGCACTAGGGCTTGAACGTATTCAAAGCTTTGATGACCCCATATGGAAAGAAGGCTTTGGTGAAAAGCTAGCGAAAGTTTATGACAACCCTGATGAAGTTGATCTCTGGGTGGGAGGCTTAGCTGAAAAAGAATCGGGTGACTCTTTAGTTGGCGATACTTTTACATTAGTTATGAAAGACCAGTTCGAGCGACTACGTGATGGCGATAGGTTTTGGTACGAGAATAAGTTTTCTGATAGCAAAATAGATAGTTTAAAGCAGTTAAAGCTATCCGACATCATCAAACGCAATACCGATATTAACAATATCCAAGATAGCGTGATGATAGCTAGAGAGCCTGAAGTACAAGCTCAAATCATTGATGAGTCCCAGCCCTTGACAGAAAATTCAGTTGAAGCGATTGCAGAACCTACTGTTATTGAAGAAAGTACAACGAATAGCAATATTAGGACGTTAGATACTGAAAGTTGAACTAAATGAAGTAGAGGGAAGCACTTAGAAGTGGGGAATAAGGCCGATGGAGAGTACTTTAATATCGCGAAGGCGAGAATCCATTTCAACAAATGGCACTGTGCCTACCCTTGGATACCGCCTTCGCGGGTATGACGATGTTTCTTGAACTTGTTCAAGGTCTCGTATGACGGGGACATAATCAGAGTTTCCTTACGGAAATAATCATTGAGAAAATCGTCACGTCGATGACAGGATCATTCATACAATGGTTGTTAACATACCCCCATACCTCGTCGCTACTTTAGCTTCACATCAGACACATAAACAGGGTGATTAGTTAGCCCTGTAGTATCTGCATCCTGAAACTTAACAAACCATACTTCTGCATAACGTGCCGCAGCCTTTTTTGGCTTCAAGGGCAGTATCATTTTTTTCCATTGATACGGTACATCTATTGTTTTATTAAGAGAGTGTCCACTCATCAACACTCCATTTTTATTAAAATAACGAATACTGACAAACAACTTTGAACATAATGTTTCCGCTCCTTCTGAGCGCATCATAAAGACAATTTTTTTATGGGTTGAAGCTGTGACAGGGAATAGACTAGTAGTGAACGTACTATGGGTTTCCCATTCATCTTCATAGGGAGACTTTAGCCCGATAGCAAGCTTGTCCGTGGGTTTACCTTGGTACTTCACCGCATAGCTAATTTCACTGCCTTTATTGATAGCCCGATTAAATTGGCTAAATTCGGGCAATTTAACCTGCTGCGCCCATGAGTTTGTCGCTACAGTAGACAGCGCAAAGAAAGACAGCGCGAAAAAGTATTTTACAGTATGGTTTCTTGCGATGTGCTTCATAATACGTTTACTATCCACAAACTAAAAAATCATTTAAATACTGTAACTACCCTATGTAAGATACAACCATCTTTTACTCAATTAGCATTTGAGTAATACACTTAAAAGTTACTAATCATTTAGGAAATAAAACATGCGTCCAGCACATCTCAACACCATACTGGATCAAGAATTTCTTGGGGCAAAAAACGGACACCACACACCTGTCATGTTGTGGGGTCCACCTGGTATTGGCAAATCCGACATCATTAATCAAATCGGAACCCGTAATGACATTCCCGTCATTGATATTCGATTATCACAAATGGAGCCCAGTGACCTTCGCGGCATTCCATTCCGTAACAATGACACAGTGGAATGGGCAACTCCTGCTATGCTACCTGATGCGAAACGCCATGGTGAAGCTGGGATTTTATTTCTTGATGAGATTACTTCTGCCGTCCCAAGTGTATCCGCTGCTGCCTATCAATTAATACTAGATCGTCGGCTGGGTGAATACAGAGTCCCTGATGGTTGGGCTATTTTTGCCGCTGGAAACCGTCAAGGTGATCGTGGTGTTAGTTATACCATGCCCGCTCCACTGGCTAACCGCTTTTCTCACTTTGAAGTTGATCTAAACCTTGATGATTGGGTTTCTTGGGCTTATAAAAATGATATAGATGAACGTATTATTGCTTTCTTACGCTTTCGACCCGAACAGTTATTTGATTTTGACCCAGCGCATAATCCTGTTGCATTCCCTTCCCCTCGTTCATGGGAATTTGCACATCGCGCTTTAAAGAAATTTAGTAACCACCGTGAATTATTATTAGGTACTTTGCAAGCATGCGTTGGCCCTGCCGCTGGTATTGAGTTAAAAGCCTTTGTAGATAGCCTTGATCAAATGCCAGACCTCGATGCTATTTTACGAGGCGAAGAAGTCAAAGCACCTAAAGAAATTGATCTTCAATATGCCGTCGCCGCAGCATTGGTTGGACGTGCTATTCGCGCTAAAGACACCGATGAAGGCCCACAAACTTATGCGCATATTCTTAACTACGCAAAAGCCTTTCGTACCAAGGAAATGGGCGTCATGCTGGTATCCGATATGCTCCGTGCTATCGGTGATGATTTATTTGCAGTAGAAGAATTCGGTCAATGGGCGAAAGCCATTGGCGATATCATGCTTTACGATTAGTAACTACGATTAAAAACTTTATTAAATCTATCTCTAACTATGCCTAACGCAATCGACATCTCTGTCATCGAAGATAAATTGATGGCAGCGCGAACCAAGCTGATTCTAGATAAGCCTTTTCTAGGTGCGCTGGTTCTACGTTTGCCACTTCAACATGCCGACCCTGCTTGGTGTGCGACCACTGGCACAGATGCTAAAACTTTTTTTTACAATGCAGAGTTTATCGCTGCGCTAAAACCTTCTGAAACCCAATTCATCTTAGCGCATGAAGCATTGCACTGTGCGCTATCTCATTTTTCACGCCGCCAACATCGCGTTAAACATCGTTGGGATCTTGCCTGTGATTATGCGATTAATCCTATCCTGGTTGCAGAAGGCCTCATGCCACCAGCTGGCTCTCTCTTAATGCGCGAATACGAAGATATGAGCGCAGAAGAAATTTATCCACTCATTGCCGATAACGATATGAGTGACACACTAGACCAACATCTTTATGACAAAGAAGATCAGTTTAGTGAAGGTGGACAAGATACTAGTGAAAACCCGCTGGATGATTCTAAAGGCGAGAGTGAACCACCGCCAGAGCAAGAAGAGCCAAACCCCGCTGATGCAAGCTCTAACGCAGACCAACCTTCAGATGGTGAAAGCGGAAAACAAGAATTTGATGAGTCCGCAGGTGGTGCGCCACCTCCCCCCCCATTAAACCAGCAAGAAGCTGAAGAACTCACTATTCAGTGGCAACAGCGACTGGCTGGTGCCGCACAACAAGCTCAGCAATCAGGCAAACTCAGTGGTATTTTAAAAAGACTAGTTGAAGGAATGCTACAGCCACAACTACCTTGGCGTATGTTACTAGCGCGCTATATGAATGCAGTTGCCAAAGATGACTACAGCTATACCCGCCCTTCTAGCAGACGTGGCGATCCCGCTATTTACCCTAGTTTAAAAAGCTCACAAGTCAATATAGCCATTGCCATTGATGTAAGTGGTTCGGTGGGTAACAAGGAAATGCGTGAGTTTATATCCGAGATCAATGCCATTAAAGGGCAGGTTCGTGCAAGAATCACCTTGCTTCCTTGCGATTCGGAACTTACTGAGGGTGCGCCTTTTGTGTTTGAGCCTTGGGAAGAAGTGAGTCTACCAAAAACGTTACAGGGCGGAGGAACGACCAGTTTTCGACCCGTGTTTGAGTGGTCTGCAAGACAAGATCAAGCCCCTGATATTTTGATTTACTTCACTGATGGCTATGGTGAATTTCCTGCTCTTGAGGCTCACTTTCCAGTCATTTGGCTTATTAAGGGGAAACACCCTGTTCCTTGGGGGCAGCGGATACAGCTCAATTGAGCTATGTTCATCACTCAGGACAAATAGAATCCAAAGGACAACCCTCACACAAAGGTTCTTTCCGGCAGTGTTCTTTAGCATGCCGAACAATCAACGCATGGTATTCATTAAACAGCCCTGCATCTCGGTCTAGCATAATTTCAAGCAAATGCTGCAAGTCTTCATACGCTTCACTGCCCTGAATCAAAGCTAGTCGATAAAACAAACGTCGGGTGTATTCATCAACCACAAACACAGGACGTTCAAACGCATAAAGCAAAATATCATCAGCAGTCTCATGACCTATTCCATTAATAGCTAACAATGCATCTTTTAAATCTTCGGTTCCTATAGCATCAAGAGCGTCAAAACCGCCTTGATCTAAATACCACTGAGCATAATTTTTAAGTCGTTCGGCTTTGACATTGTGAAAGCCTGATGAGTGAATCCATGTGGCGAGTTGTTCATCAGTAGCAGCGAGTACTGCTTCAGGAGTTAATGAATCATTTTTCTTAAGTTCGGCAATTGCTTTTTCAACATTTGACCAGCTCGTGTTCTGCGTGAGAATTGCGCCGATCATCATTTCAAATTTAGTATCCGCAGGCCACCAGTGTTGTTCACCGTAGGCTTGATATAACAGTGCGAATACTTTTCCGATCATTTATTAATCACCCACGATCACCCCAGGGGCTATTGTTATTACTTTTACTTTTGCCTTTTTTCTTACCCCTTTCTTTTGTCTTGGAGTAACTAGACTTATCATTGCCAGCTCTTCTATTGCCTTTATTAGCGCTATCCCAAGAACCTGTTTTCTTACCTCTTCCTTTCTTTTCGTTCTCTTTTCTTTTCCAAGCAGGTTCAGCGCCTTCTGGCACAACAAGCTCTAGTCCTACACTTTCATAAAGCGTCATCATGCGTTTTATTGGCAACTCTTCGAATTGCCCAGCTCTCAAGCTTCGATCCAATGAAATACTACCGAAGCGCACACGACGCAAACGACTCACCGTCACCCCTTGGGATTCCCAAAGCCGACGTACTTCACGGTTTCTGCCTTCTTTCAAAGTGACGTGATACCACTGGTTAGCACCCTCGCCCCCAGCAAAACGAATATTATCAAAGCTCGCCATACCATCTTCTAACATCACACCATTTTGTAATGTTTTGAGCATATCTTTGCTGACTTCACCTAATACACGCACGGCATATTCGCGCTCTATTTCAGATGAGGGATGCATAAGTTTATTAGCTAATGCGCCGTCATTGGTGAAAAGAATCAAGCCATCTGTATTGATATCCAAACGCCCAATAGATATCCAGCGTCCCGGATTAATCTCAGGCAAATTCTCAAACACCGTATTGCGACCTTCTGGATCATCACGCGTACAAATCTCACCGACTTGTTTGTGATACAACAGCACAACCGGCGCAGCATTAAGCTTTGTCGATAGCCGCAATTTTTGACCACGCAGGATAACATCCGATTGATCAGTAATTTTCTGACCCAATGTGGCAACCTTTCCATTCACCATCACTGCGCCTTTTTCAATCCATCGCTCGATTTGACGACGCGATCCGTAACCCGCTCTGGCGAGTAATTTTTGTATACGTTCTTCTTCCATGCAGTGATTATGTCATAAAAAAATCTATCCTGTTTCATAGCTTCACTATTAACGCTACAATCACTCGCAATTTATTTAGCCTTAAATACCATCAAAACTAAACACTACCAAAATAATGCATCCAACCACTCTACACCCTGCACTTCCCACTAGTGCCACAGACAATATTCACTGGGGACAGCTTCATGGCTGCTCACAGGATTTACTACTCGCGCAAACCGGTAAAGATTTTGATGGGTTGATCTTACTGATCACACCGGATATGAATTCCGCTTATAAAGCTGAAGAAGGCATAGGATATTTCACTAACCCTGACAACATCCATGTTTTTCCGGACTGGGAAACCTTACCTTATGATGTATTTTCGCCATTAGAAGACATTGTTTCTGATCGACTAAAAACTCTTGCGCTATTGCCCAAAACGAAACAAGGCATATTAATCGTATCGGCATCGACGTTGATGCATTTACTCCCTCCCGTAGATTTCATCAAGGCACACTCGCTTACCTTGAAAACTGGCGACACACTGGATATTGAACTGCTGCGTGATGAGTTGGAACAGTCAGGCTATCGCAACGTAAGCCAAGTACTTGAGCATGGTGAATATGCGACTCGTGGTTCATTGATAGATTTGTTCCCTATGGGTGCAAACCATCCTTATCGTATTGATTTGTTTGATGATGAGATTGACACCATCCGTCAATTTGACCCCGAAACACAACGCAGTAATGAAAAGCTAGACAGCATAGAGTTATTGCCTGCACATGAGTTTCCCTTTACAAAAGAAGGCATTCTCACCTTCAAGCAGAATTACCGCACCCAAATTGAAGGCGATCTAACGCAAAGCATTATTTATAGCAATATCAGTGAAGGCTCTGCGCCTACTGGCATCGAGTACTACTTACCGCTATTTTTCGAAACCACTGCCACACTGTTTGACTACTTGCCAAAAAACACGCTTATCATTCAGTCAGAAGAAGTTAAAACAGCCTCTGAAGATTTCATAGCAACCGTAGCAGACCGTTATGAACAGCGACGCCACAATACAGAACGCCCGATATTGCCTCCCGAGCAACTCTTTCTTTCAGCTGAGAACTTGGAAACATTAGTAGGGCAATACAGCCAAGTTATTACACATTCTTTTAAACAAGAAAAAAACTGTCATAACTATTCGATTACTCCCCTACCCTCATTACTAATCCAACCCCGTGCTGAAATCCCGTTACTAGCTTTAAAGCAATTCCTCACTAGCCATCCGGGGAAAACCTTGATGGTGGCAGAGTCCGCTGGACGACGTGAAGAGTTAATTGGCCTACTGCGTGACAATCAATATTTGACGCATACGGTCGAAAGTTGGGCGGAGTTTCTCGCCGATGAAAACCCACTATGCATTACCGTAGCACCACTGGAGGACGGTCTCTGGCTACAAGATGAAAAAATAGCGATTATTCCCGAAGCGTTGTTAATCGGGCAACAAGTTCAGCAACAACGTAGACGCAGAAAGCCCACGCGTGATGCGGACGCGATTGTTCGTAACCTAACCGATCTCAGCGAAGGTGCGCCCGTTGTGCATGAAGAGCATGGTGTGGGTCGTTATCTCGGCATGCAAACCATCGAAACGGGTGGTAATGAAGCCGAATACCTAATGCTTGAATATAGAGGCAAAGATAAACTTTATGTACCCGTTTCATCGTTACACCTCATTAGTCGCTATACAGGCGTTAGTCCAGAAAACGCACCGCTACACAAACTAGGCACAGACCATTGGGATAAGGTTCGTAAGAAAGCCGCACAAAAAGCCCACGATGCTGCTGCTGAATTATTAGAAATCCATGCACGACGTGCAGCTGAAAAAGGTCATAGCTTTCCTATTGACCTGGTCGAATATAACCACTTTTCATCATCCTTTCCGTTTGAAGAAACGCCTGATCAACTCGGTGCGATTGAACAAGTCATTCGAGATATGCAATCTGATCAACCCATGGATCGTGTGGTTTGTGGCGATGTGGGTTTCGGGAAAACCGAAGTCGCCATGCGCGCTACGTTTGTAGCTGCCAATGCGGGTAAACAGGTTGCCATCATTGCGCCTACTACGCTCTTGGTACAACAGCACTTCCAAAACTTCAAAGATCGCTTTGCTGATTGGCCTTTTGTGATTGAATCATTATCACGTTTCCGCACCCCCAAAGAAACTAGAGAAACTCTGGCTCGAATGGCAAGTGGCAAAGTTGATATTGTGATTGGCACACATAAGCTATTACAAAAAGACATTAACTTTAAGGATTTAGGGTTAGTTGTGGTTGATGAAGAGCATCGTTTTGGTGTGCGCCACAAAGAACAACTAAAAAAGATGCGCTCCAATGTGGACATGCTCACGCTGACTGCTACGCCGATTCCTCGCACACTTAATATGTCATTGGCGGGATTACGTGATCTATCTATCATCGCCACGCCGCCTGCGGCTCGTCATGCCGTTAAAACATTCATCAACGAATGGGATAACACACTGATACAAGAAGCTTGCGCACGTGAGCTATCTCGTGGCGGACAGGTCTACTTCTTGCACAATGAAGTTAAGAGTATTGGCAAGGTAACTAAAGAACTGTCGGAGCTACTACCTGATACCAAAGTAAGGTTTGCCCATGGACAAATGCACGAACGCGAACTTGAAGCCATCATGGAAGACTTTTATCACCAGCGCTTTCATGTGCTAGTCGCCACCACCATTATTGAAAGCGGAATTGATGTACCAACAGCTAATACCATTCTCATCAACCGTGCAGATAAACTAGGACTAGCTCAATTACACCAGATTCGAGGGCGTGTCGGGCGTTCTCATCATCGTGCTTATGCTTACCTGATCACACCACCTATTAAGTCGTTAACTGTAGATGCTAAAAAGCGTTTGGAAGCTATCGAATCATTGGAAGATTTGGGAGTCGGCTTTACTCTCGCCTCGC
>JAZGES010000132.1:0-7198 GCA_036478935.1 Thiotrichaceae bacterium | reverse complement strand
TTGCTCAAAGCCGAGTGATTTTGTCAGGTTATAAAGACGAGGGATAAATCGACTGTATCGCATAGCGACATCCGACATATGATATGCGCCTAGAAGGTTGTGGATTTGACCTGTTGCTCCGTACATACTTTTCCTCTTTTTTTTTATCTGGCTGATAGTATTTATTTAATGCTACTTCATATCTATTATGTAGCCTGTGTTGAGCGACGGCGAAACACGGGGAATTATATTAACTCCAAACCCGTGTTTCGTTCCTCAACACAGGCTACAAAGTGTAGTATTTTACAAGTCACTCTGAGTAGTTATTTTACTTCTCCGTCCCTTTTTTAAGGTCTCGAATACAAAACCTAGCTGGGTGCAGTGCTTGTAGTAATGCGTCACTGACGGGGCTGTCTTCGCCATTCATCATACACGCTAATGCCTTCGCACAAAGCCCTGAAGTCGTCAGGCCACGGGAACCATAAGCTGCGGAGATAAAGAGCTTTGGATAATATCTAGCTTTAGGATAATGCTTCCAGTGTTTACCATGATGCAAGTCGTTATAATCCTGCCGATAGGCGAGTAGATCAGGAACCGCACCAAGGTAGGGTAGGCGATCAGGGGTTACCCTGCGAATTGCCGCATGCCCACTTTCAATATCCGTTAGTCCATTGGCTAAGTCAGGTAAATGCCTTTGAAGCTTCTCAAAGTTGTGCTGATTGGCTTTAGGGTCGAGTGAATCATCCATGCTATTTAGGTCATAAGTCGCGCCAAATAGAAGCTGTTGCTGTTGATTCAACTTAGTATTAGATGTAATAACCGGAGTGATATAGCCTTCGTGATCAAGCGCCGTTTTTAATCCACCTGCTTTTTTGTTACCTACGGCTAAGCTGGTCTGCCCTGCAATAGCTACGCTGGGTAATCTTGAAATAGGTGCAAAGTCTAAATCTTTCCCACTACAAATAACCACCGCTTCGGAGGTTGAAATCAAATGGTTTTGTGCATCTGAAACCTCCCATTCTTTATTGTTGTTATGGGTGATGTCTATCGCTTCAGACTGCTTGATCAATGTAATATTTTCATGCATTAATAACGTATTACAAAAGCTGACGGGGTCAATCCAACCAGCGTTAGGAAAATAGATAGCTGGGTGTTTTATGGCAATGTTTGCTATCTGACTTGCAGCTTTGTCGTCAAGGCATTGCAAAAAATCTTCAGTAAAGTCGTTAGTAATGATGCGTTCTTGTAGCTGCTTCCAGCGTTGATAATCTCTGTCTTTATAAGCTAATTGAAGTACTCCAACAGGATTCCAATTAAGGGTGCTGGAAGGCTGCCTTTGTAATAGCTCTAACTGTTCTAACGTATATAGAAAGCATTGCGAATAAAAGTCTTCACCAAGGCTTGGTTTAGCAGTAACCTTGGGGGAGATAATACCTGCAATATTTCCCGATGCTTCTTGTGCAGGTTTTGGGTTACGCTCGATAACCGTTACTTTCCAGCCACGTTTTGCCAGATGCCATGCTATTTGGCTACCTGCTATACCTGCGCCAACAACAGTGACAGTTTTCTTATCCCATGAATAGGAAGGGTATTGAAACCATGGTGTAGTTTCTTTAATCAAGAATACCTTTGCCTTTTTTCAAGAGAAGGAAAGCATAAAGATATAGCGCTATATTCATAACAATTAGCATCAAAAAGGTCATGCTAATATTGGTATCCGCAATACCCAAAAAGCCATAACGAAAGCCATTGACCATATAAAGGATCGGGTTGAGTTGCGATACTTTTTGCCAAAATTCCGGTAACATAGTGATCGAATAAAACACACCGCCAAGATAGGTAAGAGGACCAAGAATAAAGATAGGAACAATATTCATACCGTCAAAAGTCTTCGCGTAGAAAGCATTGATAAACCCAGCTAGCGCGAGTAAAAATGAAGTAAGTAGAACTACGCTTATGACAATCCATAGGTTATAGATATGCAGGTCAGTAAAGAACATGGAGACAATGGTAACGATGATGCCCACCAAAAGCCCTCTGGCAACACCACCACTTAAGAATCCTAGTAAAACGATATTACTTGGCAAGGGAGAAATAATCATCTCTTGAATATTGCCGTGGAATTTGGCACCAAAAAAGGAAGAAACGACATTAGCGTAGGAGTTGTTAATAATCGCCATCATAATCAATCCAGGTGCAATAAATTCACTGTAATTATAGCCTTCCATATCACCAATAGCTTTGCCGATTAAGTTACCAAAAATGACAAAATAGAGAATGGTGGTGATGGCAGGGGGCAGTAGTGTTTGAATCCAGATACGGGAAAACCGCTTAATTTCTTTAATAACAATCGTCGTAAAGGCGATTTGGATTTCACTGAAAGTCATGCGTTATCCTCTTCCAGTAATTCTACAAATAACTGTTCCAGGCGGTTGCTGCGATTACGCATACTTATAATACGAATATTGTTTTTTGTGAAATATTCAAACATGACATTCAGAGAACGGGACTTGTTGATTGTGACTTCCAGTGTAGTGTCATCCCGTTGCCGTAAAGTGAAGTCGTCAGAGTCAGGGAGGCTAGTTACTGGCTCACGGGTATCGAGCAAAAAGGTTTCGGTATCCAGCCGGTTTAGTAGCTCCTTCATACTGGTGTTTTCTATAATTTCGCCTTTATTGATAATGGCTATATTGCGGCACAGACTTTCAGCCTCTTCAAGATAGTGAGTGGTGAGGATAATAGTAGTTCCTGCCTCGTTAATACCCTGAAGGTATTTCCACATGGAGCGACGAATATTAATATCTACCCCAGCAGTAGGCTCATCAAGAATCAGCAATTTGGGCTTATGGATCATAGAACGCGCAATCATCAAGCGACGCTTCATACCACCGGATAAGTCTCTAGCTTGGTCGTGACGTTTGTCCCACAAATCCAATGTGTGCAATAACTCATTGGCGCGTTCTATACACACTTTACGAGGAATGCCGTAATAGCCACCTTGATTCACAATGATCTCGCGTACCGGCTCAAAAATATTGAAATTGAATTCTTGAGGGACTAGACCAATGTGAGCTTTGGCTGCTTCACGATCCGTATCTATACTGTGACCAAAGATTGAAACACTGCCAGAAGTTTTGTTGGATAGAGAACATGTGATATTGATGGTGGTGGATTTGCCTGCGCCATTAGCTCCTAATAGAGCGAAGAAATCTCCCTGCTCAATATCGAGATCAATGCCTTTTAGTGCATAGACATCGTTAGTATATCGTTTGTGTAGGTTTTTAATGCTGAGCGCGAGTGTCATAGTATAAGCATAGTTAAAGCGTGTGATTAATGATGATTGAGTATGTAGGAAAGTGGGTAATCACTCAAGATGATGGTGAGGGCAATCTACTGGTTGGTTTAACCTCAGTCATTTTCGCGAAAGAGAGAACCCACTTCAATAAATGGCACAGTGCCACTCTTGGATACCCGCCTTCGCGGGTATGACGGGTTTCAGGAACTAGTCAGAACCTCCTTAACAAAAACTAAGATTGTTTTTAATCCGTTCTCTAGCATTATCGGGAAGCGAGTCCAGTTTCAATAACTCATTAATTATTTTCTTGGCTTCATTTTTACGACCAATCCATGATGCACAAATTGAAACCTCGTCTTTGAATTCCCATTCGTAAGTACTTTTAGGTATGAACAATACATCGGTTGTCATCGGAGTATTTAAAGCGGAAATGCCTAGCTGATAGCCTAAATGGTAATGACCAGACATACGGCATATAGAAACAGCTTTGTGGAGTGCCTCTAACCGAGAAGGGCGGTAATAGTAAGCTTTCAAAAGGGATTCCAAAACAAGAGAGCGCTTCATGCCCAACCTGGCTTGTGCATTACCGACTTCATAGAGTGCATAGTAAACTTCTTCTTCCCAGCCTCTCATGGCAACACGATTTTGATACTCTTTTAGGGCATTCTCAAAGTCACCATCATCCCGATAACTTTGGGCTAGGTAAAACTGGTAGCGAGTATTGTTGGGCTCATCTTTTAAACCTGATTTTAATATTTCGATATCTACTTTGAAACGATCTGGGTTTTGTCCTCTCGCCCCTTCTGTGCTGGCGATAATATGCCCTGTTGGATAAACAGGAGTGGAGTAGGGAAGACGGCACTCTAGATGTTCATGAATGACGCCTACCCACTTCCATGGCATGTCAGATTTTATTAAATGTCTACGTGCGTAGGTATACCCCTTGAGAATGCAATTAATAAAATAACTACCTTCGGTTAGCTGTTTAAACCTAAAATTATCATCATGCATTAGCTCATCGTCAGCATCCATCATGAAGATATAGTCAGATTTTTTTTGTGCGGCATCAAGAGCCAGGTTTCTGTTATGCGAAAAGTTTTTCCATTCGTGCTCGTGCAGCTCGCCGGGAATTTTATGTTTTGCAAAGAAGTCTTTGATGATTTGTTTGGTCTTGTCAGATGAGCCTGTATCTGAGATAACCCAATAATCAATCACGTCTTTTACACTTTCCAAGCAGCGCGTAATAACATGCTCCTCATCTTTGACGATCATATTGAGGCAAATGGTGGGATGTTTAGTAGGCTTGTTTTTCATTTTTATAATGTTGTGATTATTTGACTGAGTTGCGTAGGAAGCTCTTGTATCTTTCAAACCAAGGCTCCGTCATTCTCGCGAAGGCGGGAATCTATTTCAACAAATGGTACTGTGCCGATCTCTGGATACCCGCCTTCGCGAGTATGACGATATTTTTCGAACTTAATCAGCTCCAAAGCATTACAAGAAGAAGGAAGTGATGATATTTTTTTGTGCATTAAAGGTATTGTCTGAAAGATAAAGACTGTCTGCTTAACAAGGCTGCTTAAGTGATCTGCACTACAGGTTGTCAGCTTATGATTGATAGTTAAATAGATTCCCCGTATCAATATGATGTAACTATTCAACGTAACTTGTAGCTGTTCAGATTGCCCTCTACTTTGTTCAAGAATAAGGCGAAAGAGCGGAACGTATAGGTATACTTGAGCACTTTCAACGCAATTATTGGATAAAATAGAGGGTAATCTGAATAGTTACTTACAAATATCAATCGAGAGGCAGTTAATGAAAGTCAGTGTAATCGTACCCACCTATAACAGAGCAGAATATTACACGAAGCTTTACCAATGCTTTCAGCATCAAACGTATGAGGATAGGGAGTTACTGATCTACGATGACAGCGCTGAGAGATCAACATTCTTCGATGAGAAGGGTCAAGATAACGTAAAGTATTACCATTCAGAACAACGCCTTACCATAGGTGAAAAGAGAAATTACTTAATTGAACAGGCAGAGGGCGAGGTGATTGTCCATTTTGATGATGATGACTTCTACTCACCTCAATATATAGATTTCATGGTTAACCTGCTGGGTGATGATCATGATCTTGCAAAACTATCGGGCTGGTTTGTTTATCAAGTTGAGAATAAATTTCTGGGATATTGGGATACGGACAATGACTCGGAAGAGTGTTATCTAGTTGCTCCATCCACTCCGGTGAAATGTGTGAACTTAAAAGACAAAGCTTCATCATTGACAGGTTTCGGGTTTTCTTATGTATACAAGAAGAAAATCTATGAAAAGGTCCAATACGATGCGATTAATTTTGGTGAAGATAACCAGTTCATGATGGCCTGTTTTGAGCAAGGCTATGAGCTAAAGTACGCGGATGACCCCGGCGGACTAGTTTTGCATATTATTCATTTATCCAACACTTCAAGAGCGTTCCCACAATATACTATCCCAGCTCATCTAGTGAGTCGGTTATTTGGACGCGAAGTGTATGAATATATAGAGTCGTAAAGATATTACTTTAAGTTAATTCAGGTGTATAAATAAATACAGTAGGCCAAAAATAGAAGTGAGAATAGCGGAGACGAACAACCATGCTTGTAAGTGATACTTCATGTTAACCCCTTTAACTTGATGTAAGTCAACTGATTATATATTGATCATCCCGTTAGTCAATAAGTTTTTATCACTGATCTTTATAAGTTTAATTTATTATCGAGGAGTTGAAAGCCACCACTTATTATTAAATTCTGTTAATCCTGCATTTTTTAAAGCCATTCGTGCAGTAAGTTTATCGGCTTGATTTAAGAAAGATCCCAGTTCAAATCGTAACTTTGAGTCTGTCAAATTCAGCTCTATGGGCTGTGTTGGATGTTCAGCATCGCTGACAACAACATGCGTTTTAGAACGCTCCATTGATAAGGTATGCTCAATCGAATGCAGACCAGAGTGAATAATGACCTGCTCTTTCTGAATGCTAATGACTTCTTTTTCATAAGTGGAATAGCAAACCTTTTGCATGAAATAGGCGAGAAGACCCACTTCGAGACCGGCAAAAGGTAAGACCAAATAAGCGCCCATCCAAGCCCAACCTAGGCCGATTATAAAGACAAAGCTGCCAATTAGAACTATAACTATTCTGGTTTGACGCATTGTAGCGGATCGGTTCGGCGACAGAGTGATTGTCATGCCATCAGGATTGGATTGAGTCATTACCATTGCGTATATACGATTGCCGTTACGTTATTATTAATCTAGCTAGTACAAAGGGAAAATGCAAATAACCGGATGAGTTTGTAGTCATCTGCAGAAAGTATTTAGCAATAAAAAGCTACTCAGCAAGTATTAGTACATAAGAGTCATATTTTCTGGGAGAAATAATCAGCCAAAGCATCAATAAAGCCTCGTGTACGATGCGGCAAAAACTCACGATTAGGATACACCACATGAATATCGGATCCGCTAGAAATGCCTTTTCGGTAGAAGTCTTTCGTATAATCATCCAACACAGTTACTAGCCGTTTGGCTTCGATATCTGCGGTCACTTCCCATATTGATTTTAATACAATGCCAGCTCCTTCCACTGCCCAGCGGCGAAGCAAGGCACCATCATTGGTCATACGTGCTGGTTGAATGGTGATGGATTGCTGTCCTTCAGTTGTTTGAAAGTGCCATGTCGTCATGGGTTCTGCTAGTCGAACAAATGTTAAACAATGATGATTGACTAGCTCTTCGGGTGTAGCAGGAGTCCCTTTTCGTTGCAGATAGTCTGGCGATGCACACAAAACACGATGACTATTGGCTACCTTTTTTGCGATTAATCGGCTATCTGTTAAAGCACCATATCGAATAGCAAGATCAAAGCCTTCTTCAATTAAA
>JAZGES010000131.1:0-10780 GCA_036478935.1 Thiotrichaceae bacterium | reverse complement strand
AGAGTATTAGAAACACAATGAACTCAACACCATTTAAACATCATACCGTGAATAAAGAAGGTCGCGATTTCGTCGTCGGCGATATTCATGGCATGTTCGAAGCGTTAGAAACGTTATTGAAAGATGTTGGGTTTAACCCTGCCACTGACCGTGTTTTCTCAGTGGGCGACCTTATTGATCGTGGCCCTCAGTCTCATCGCGTTCTTGAATTTCTTGATAAACCTTGGTTTTTTTCTATCATGGGCAACCATGAGATTATGTTGATAGAGTCCGAGCATGATAAAGCGATGTATCGGAGCTGGACTACTAACAATGGTGGTGAGTGGTGGAAATCTATTTCTCCTGATGAACAAATAAGAATACGAGAAAGACTGTCACAATTACCTATTGCCATGGATATTAAGACCAACTCTGGCATGATAGGTTTAGTACATGCAGATATCCCTACCGGAATGACTTGGAAGAAGTTTGTAGCGGGAATTCATGAAGATGAAGAACTATGTAACTACGTTCTATGGTCAAGAAATAGATATCGACATTACAAGATCACTAACTCAACCGACCGTATTGAAGATATTGATCTTGTTATCCTTGGCCACACACCTGTAGAGCATCCTATCCATATTAGCAATATTTGCTACCTTGACACTGGAGCTGCTTACAAAACCAGAAAAGGCCTGGGTAAGCTTTCTGTATTAGAGATACAACCCCAACTTAAACTTTACCAAGTCAGCACACGCAAAAAGAGTAGATCTTGGCTAGGTGGTTAGATAGCTACTATACCTAAGCACCACTGCAACTAACTAGACATTAAAACGGAAGTGAACCACATCCCCTTCTTGCATCACATAATCCTTACCTTCTAAACGCCACTTTCCTACATCTTTAGCACCCTGCTCGCCGTCATGCTCAATAAAATCAGCGTATGAAATGACTTCAGCGCGAATAAAACCTTTCTCGAAATCTGTATGAATCTTCCCCGCACCTTGAGGAGCAAAAGCACCTTGATGAACAGTCCATGCGCGTACTTCTTTTACACCCGCCGTAAAGAAGGTTTGCAAACTTAGAAGCTCATAACCAGAACGTATGACTCGGTTTAAACCCGCTTCATCCAACCCCATCTCAGCAAGAAACTCCACTTGCTCTTCGTCATCTAATTGCGCCAACTCAGATTCCATTTCAGCACATACAGGAATAACCACTGCATTATTCTCTTTGGCTATTGCTTCAACTATCGTTAAAAAAGGATTATCTGTAAAACCATCTTCGCTAACATTTGCTATAAACATGAGTGGCTTAATAGTGATTAAACGCAACTCTTGGATATAGGATTGATCTTGTTCATTGAGCTCAAAAGAGCGCGCTGGCTTACCATCACTCAAATGTTCAAGTAGCCCTTCGTATAAGACTTTTTGAGCGATAGCATCTTTATTGCCAGATTTAGCTGTTTTACTAACACGGAATAAGGCTTTTTCAACAGACTCGAGGTCGGCAAGTGACAACTCGGTACCAATGACATCAATATCAGTAGCAGGATCAATTTTTCCAGCAACGTGAATAATATCTTCATCTTCAAAACAGCGAACAACCTGAGCAATAGCATCGGTTTCACGGATGTGATCCAGAAATTTATTTCCTAGCCCTTCACCTTTTGAGGCACCTTCTACCAAGCCCGCAATATCTACAAACTCCATAGTGGTAGGTAATACTCGCTCAGGATTTACTATTTTTTCTAAATCAACTAAACGCAAATCAGGCACTGGAACAATACCTACGTTTGGCTCAATCGTACAAAATGGATAGTTTTCAGCTTGAATGCCTGACTTAGTCAAAGCATTAAATAAGGTGGATTTACCTACATTTGGCAAACCAACAATTCCACATTTAAATCCCATTTTATTACCTATTGCTTTGTAAATGTTTTGTAACTTGATCTATTGAAAATTTAGCTATAGCAGAATGCTGAATTAGTCTGAATGCAAACGATTCATCGCTTTTTGCAGATCGCCACCGACAACCCAGTCAATAACATCCAATGCATTATCAATACTATTCCTGATTTCGATTTCATCGCCCGTGTTGACTTGTGATAAGACATAATCAACCACTTTGTTCCGATCTCCCGGATGCCCAACACCCAGACGCAAACGTTTATATTCTTTACCTAAATGGGCGTGAATATCACGTAAGCCATTATGCCCGCCATGACCACCACCTTCTTTCAAGCGAGCCGTGCCCGGTGGAAGATCAAGTTCATCATGAACCACAAGAATGGAATTGACTGGAATTTTATAGAAAGAAGATATTTGCTTTACGGACAAACCACTTCGATTCATAAAGGTTGTCGGCTTCAATAACCAAACGGAGCCACCTGCAATATCAATCTTGCAGGCTTCACCAGAAAATTTGTTTTCAACACGAAAAGAGGCACTAACAGTATTTGCTAGTGCCTCAACAAACCAAAACCCGGCATTGTGCCGGGTTTTAGAGTATTTGGCCCCGGGGTTTCCGAGGCCAACAATGAGCTGTACAGGTGTACTAGCCATTGGTTACTGCTTATTCTTTAGCAGCATCATCAGCGTTGTCATCACCTGCTTCAGCTGAATCATCACCCGCAGCGGCTTCATCTCCAACTTCTGGCTCAGCTTCTTCAGCACGAGGCGCTTGAATAGAAACAACACCCAAGTCCATATCTGCTTTATGCTCTTCTTCAGCTTCTTCCATCTGAATCATTGCAACTAGCTCAACGCCTTCAGGCATTGTGATCTGACTTAAGTGGATCGAGTCACCAATATCAAGGGCTGAAACATCAATTTCAATAGCTTCTGGCAAATCAGCAGGCATACAAGCAATTTCAACTTCAGTGATAAGACGTTGTAATAAACCACCTGCTTTAATTCCTACTGCTTCCTCATCCCCAACAAAGTGAAGTGGAGTACTTGTTTGCATTTTTTCTGACATCTTAATGCGAAGTAAATCCACATGAAGAATAAATGGCTTTACCGGATCACGTTGATAATCACGAATAATTACATTTTCTTCATCACCACCATTAATCTCTACTTTTAAGATCGATGAAAAGAAACTCTCGTCCATCTCATGTCTAAGTAGCTTATTGTGGTCTAAAGAAATCATTTTAGGCTCTTTTCCAGCACCATAAATAATGGTGGGAACTTGTCCTTCTTTACGCAGGCGGCGGCTCGCACCCTTGCCCTGCTCTTCACGCTTTTTTGCGTGTAATACTATTTGATCTGACATAATTTACCTTATCTAAA
The DNA here is from genome assembly GCA_036478935.1 of Thiotrichaceae bacterium. Classification (GTDB taxonomy): domain Bacteria; phylum Pseudomonadota; class Gammaproteobacteria; order Thiotrichales; family Thiotrichaceae; genus HyVt-477. Next base: position 7,505 of record JAZGES010000131.1, on the reverse strand, counting down.
ATAACAAAAGCCAGACCGCGACCAGGCTGGCTTAAAAAAAAGAGGTTAAGTACTTAATAACTTGCGATATTGAGTACTATTAAACTTCTTCTATGAATAATTCGCTTACCGATTCTTCGCAGTTAATACGGTCAATAGTTCGAGCCAGTATCTCTGCAACGCTAAGCTGGCGGATTCTAGCACACTTTTGGGCTTCTTCGCCAAGAGGAATTGTGTCTGTTACGACTAATTCATCCAATGAGGAAGCTTCTATATTCTTTATAGCATCACCCGATAAAACAGGATGTGTAGCATAAGCCACAACTTTCACTGCGCCTTTCTCTTTTAATGCATCAGCGGCATGACATAAAGTACCTGCCGTATCGACCAAATCATCAATAATAATACAAGTTCTGCCATCAACATCGCCCATCAAGTGCATGATGGCTGAGACGTTAGGTTTAGGGCGGCGTTTATCAATAATCGCCATACTGACATCATTATCACCCAAAATTTTAGCCAAAGCTCTAGCTCTTACCGCTCCACCAGCATCAGGAGAGACCACTGTGATTTTTTCATAATGGTGACTTATGATATCTTGGGCTAATACACCAATAGCATAAATATTATCTACGGGTAGTTCAAAGAAGCCTTGCACTTGTTCAGAGTGCAAATCAATTGTTAATACGCGATCAATTCGGCTAGTCGACATCATGTCTGCTACTAGTTTTGCCGTAATGGGCACGCGGCGCGAACGGGTTCGACGATCTTGTCGAGCATAACCATAATAAGGAACAACTGCGGTAATACGACCAGCAGATGCACGATAAAGCGCATCTGCTGAAATAAGCAGTTCCATCAAGTTATCATTAGTTGGAGTACACGTTGATTGAATGATAAAGACATCTTTACCACGCACATTCTCTAAAATTTCAACATGAGTCTCACCATCACTGAAATGTGTGGTTATAAGATCAGAAGTAGGAAGGCCAAGCTTATTAACGATTGCTTCAGCAAGCACTGGGTTGGCAGACCCCGCGAAAATCATCATACCGTTTGTATCAGACATGACAGTCTCGTCTATGAATTTTAGCCCGACGGATAATCAGATAGCTAAAATTGAAAATAAAATGGCTGGGCCGGCAGGATTCGAACCTGCGCATGCCAGGATCAAAACCTGGTGCCTTACCGCTTGGCGACGGCCCAACATAATCGTTGCTTTTTTGATATATCTTACAGAAAAGATTCTACGGGGGAAACATTCATTCCCTTTGCAACAAAACCTTTCCATTTTTTTGGTAACTTAGCTAATATTTTTTCAGCTGCTTGCTTATCACTCACCGCAGAAAAAATGCAACTACCACTACCAGTCAATCTTGCAGGAGAATAGGATGATAGCCAATTAAGTGCTTCATCCACTTCGGGAGAAAGCTTTCTCACCTCAGATTCTAGGACATTAATTCCATGCCCCTGCAGAAAGTGCGCTATTGTGAGGGGTTGGCAGTCGCGTGTCAATCCTTCTTGACGAAAAATTTCGACGGTTGATATTGATACGTTAGGCCGTATCACAACGTACCAGTCTTCGCTAGGCTCAATAGGCGTTAATTGTTCACCAACGCCTTCGGCCCAAGCGGAAAAACCATGAATGAACACAGGAACATCAGCTCCAAGTTGCAACCCCATTTCGGCTAATTCATTGCGCGATAAACCACACTTCCAAAGTTGATTACAACCCAATAAAACAGTTGCTGCATCTGAGCTCCCTCCTCCCAAGCCCCCTCCCATTGGTAAGATTTTATCGACACCGACATCAACACCTTTGGCAGAGCCCGTCTCTTGCTGCAAAAGCCGTGCTGCTTTTATTGTTAAATCATCATCCTCTGAAATATTACTCATTAGAGGATGGGATAAAATCCTACTTATCTTGCCAGTATTATTAAGGGTTAAACTAATTTCATCCGAATAATCAAGAAACTGAAATACCGTCTGCAACAGATGATAACCATCTTCACGCTGACCTGTAATATGTAAGAAGAGATTAAGTTTGGCAGGCGCTGGGAGTATTAATGATTGATTGTCTAGCTTCATTACCAAGTTCCAATACTCAAATTAAAATACTATGGGACAGCTAGTTCCAATGCTGAATACGCATTTTAATCTGCACAGGTTGTGGAGAAGTTCGAACCACTTTTATCAACGTAGGTAACGCATCAAACTGATTATTTTGGTAGCTTAAATAATGAATATTCCAACCAGCCTGCTGCAACAATGCAGGACGACCTTTTGAGTCCAGCTTCACAGCAGTGAGAGGATAATGGGGTGAAGCTATACCGCGCACCCAGTGGCTCATTCCTTTTACTGGCAACTTAACACGTAAATTCTTCTCAATTAACCGCTCTGCGCTACTATCTCTATACACCCTACCATTACTGTTTAGAGTCACTATATTTCCACTTTTTACAATTTCAGCCAGTGTGTTTCTAGTGAGAGGGTGTTTAATTAGCATATTGTAATGACTAACCGATAACTGCTTCCATTCAAGACCAAAGGGCCAATTATCATTATTGTAAGCAACACTTGCTCGCCCTTTTAATTGCCAAGCAGAAAGCTTGGATAGCTTACCCTGTCGTGCTTTCCAGCTCTTATTCTGACCACCCTTATCTGTTACGCCATCAGATACTTGATGAGCTGTGGTAGAACAACCACTTAGTGAAAATAATCCAAGTGCAAAAAAAACAGAATAGACTACTACAGTAAATTTCTTATTTCCCTTTATCATCTTACTTTTCATCCATGACGTATTACTCATTAATAAAGACTTGAGTTTCTATCAGTAATTTATTTTTCGGGTGCTTCTCCAGCATCTCTTTTAGCAACTTAGCCGCTTCTTTCTGCTGACCTTGCTTACTTAATACCTCTACAAGATGACTAGCCACTTCAGGATCTTGAAGCTTTTGGTAGGCAATCCGCAAATAGCGTTCAGCACCTTGCAAATCTCCTTTTCGATAAGAAATCCAACCCAAGCTATCAATAATGGCAGGATCATTAGGTCTTAACTCATAGGCCTTTTTAATATATTTATAAGCCTCATCAAATCGTGTCGTATGCACGGATAACATATATCCTAATGCATTTAGCGCCGCAGAATGGTTACCATCTAGATGAAGGATTTCCTGCAAAGTCTCTTCTGACTTTTTTATTTGATTGACGTCCTCATAGAGTAGAGCCTGTGTATAAAGGATATCCAAGTCCAACGGCGATAACTCTGCTGCTTTCTTATTAACTTCTAACGCTTGAGTATACTTTTCATGTCGTCGCAGCATTTCACTTTCAAGATGATACAACTCTCCTTGTAACTCAGTCTCTTTATAGCGCTGCTGCACCTTATGTAAGTAGGGTAGTGCGTCATCTAAGCCTTTAACTTCAACTAAAACCGTCGCAATTCTGGTATGAATTTGAATAGATTGTTGTGCTTCATCTATTAATTGATATTGTTGAAGCGCTTCAGAAAATTTACTTTGCGACTCATATACCAGTCCACGATAATAGTGAGCCTTAGTTTCATGCCCTTTAATAGCCTGCAATCTATCTATATAAAGCAAGGTTTTCTCATATTTGTCATCACCCAGACTAATAGAGATCATATCCAACAACAGCTCGGCTTTATCTAAATGTTTATCGTAAGCCTGCTCCAATAAAGCAACTGCTTTATCAGATTGACCTAAAGATGCCATCAACCGAGCATAAGCTTGTTTAGTAACGGGATCAGCGGCTTCAGCAATCAACTTTTTCAGTGCTTTGAGTGCTTGTTCTGGCTTATCTAACGCGGTGTAGGCTTTGACTCTAAGCAATGCTGTTTTACGCTGTAATTCTTTATCTTCAATTTCAGAAAAACTCGCCGTCGTATTGATTGCCTCATCAAACAGTTGTGCTCGCATCGCAAACAGACCCAAATAATAGGTACTAGCTCCACTATCACTGCTATTCTCACCCTTATCCACGCTACCTACATGATTTTGTGAATAATGTTTAAAGGTATGGTAAGCATTCTCACTTTCTTTTTGTTGCTCTAATAGCGCTACAGCAACATCCAGTGATTTTGCCTCACCCAAAGGATAGGATTTAACTAACTCCGACAACACCTTTGCAGCAGCAATATAGTCCTTTTTTTCCTGATAGAGCAATACTAGGAATTGATTAACTTCGGCAGAGCTAGGCTCTAGTGCTTTCCATTGTTGTGCCGCTATCAATGCCTGATCATAGTCATCGACTTTAATCGCAAGCTCTGTTGCACGCTTAGCTACGCTGACATCAGCACGCGTTAATAGTAGTTTACTATAAGTGTGACTAGCCGGCTTATAATCCTGTTGATGGTAATAATACTCAGCGAGTAAAACGTCATACACTTGTTCGCTGTAAATACCTGAGAATTCAAATGTTGAAGCTGGCGCTAACTCTTTTTCATCATGAGAACAGGCACTAAGAAACAATACAGCAACAACTGTAAGTCCGAGCTTTAACGATGACATGCATAGTTGGCTTAGTTGACGCATCAAGATTTCACTTCTCATCTTTATACAAAATAGTACCCACCATATTACACAAAATCCCTACCTTTAAGGAAATAATTAGACAAAGTTGTTTAATCCGCTTGTAATCCTTGCACAGCTGTCAGAAAATCCAGCCCCATGTTCCTTTTATAGATAGTATCCCTTAATGCCCATTATTGTTGTTGGAGTTAACCACAATACCGCCTCAATCGATATTCGCGAGAAGATTGCCTTCTCTCCGGATGAAATTGCACAAGCACTTGAAGCTGTCGGCAGTATTGCGCCTGAACGCGTCATCCTGTCCACTTGTAACCGCACTGAATTCTATGTTGCAGGTAACGATGCTAAAAACCTGCAAGCTTTACTCATTGAGTGGTTGGCTCATTCTCGCCAAATAGAAACAAAAAAACTGGAACCTTGCTTATACATCCATCATGACGAAGAAGCAGTTAAACATATCTTACGCGTAGTGAGTGGGCTGGATTCAATGGTGCTGGGTGAACCACAAATACTGGGGCAAGTAAAAACATCACATAGCCAAGCACTCAAATATCATGCGACAGGCTCTATTCTAAACCGGCTAATGCAGTATTCTTTTACTACTGCCAAGAAAATTCGCACCCAAACAGCTATCGGCGCTAACCCAGTCTCAGTTGCCTATGCTGCGGTGAGCCTTGCCAAACAAATTTTTGCAAAACTAGACAAACAAACAGCTTTGTTAGTGGGTGCTGGGGAAACTATTGAGTTGGTAGGTAGGCATTTACATAGCAATGGCATAGGTCACATGATTGTAGCCAATCGAAGCGTCGATAAAGCACAACGCCTAGCTGATGAATTTGGCGGCGAAGCCATTACATTAGAAGCTATTGCTGATCGCCTTCATGAGGCAGACATTGTCATTTCATCAACAGCGGCTCCCATCCCCATTATTGGTAAAGGCAGTGTAGAACGTGCATTGAAATCGCGTAAACACCAGCCTATGTTTATGGTTGATATCGCCGTACCACGCGATATTGAACCTGAAGTAAGTGCTTTAGATGATGTTTATCTCTATACAGTTGATGATCTACAATCTGTTATTGAAGAAAACATGAAGTCGCGTCAAACCGCTGCCAATCAAGCAGAGCAGATGGTTACACAAGAAGTTAGCACCTACATGGATTGGCTACGCGCTCAAAGCCAATTACAACTTCTCTGCCAATACCGCGCTCATTCAGAATCATTGAAAGAAGAAACGTTAGAAAAAGCATTAAGGTTATTCCGCAATGGTAAATCAGCAGAAGATACCTTAGAATTCCTTGCTCACACGCTAACCAATAAGCTATCTCACGCACCTACAGCGGCTATGAATAAAGCGGCTCATAGTGGTGACCTCAAATTGCTTAAAGCTGCCCGCGATCTACTTAACCTGAAAAAATAAAAGAAAGAGACATAGTGAAAAAATCCATTTACGCCAAGCTTGAAAGCTTATCTGAACGCTTCGAGGAAATATCAGCACTACTTTCTGACCCTGAAGTCATTGGAGACCAAAATCAATTTCGTAAGCTATCTATGGAATACAGCCAGCTTGATCCTATCGTAAAAGAATTTTCGAACTTCCAGCAAGTCTCAGAAGATTTGGAGACAGCTCAAGAGATGCTTGAAGATCCAGAGCTTAAGGAAATGGCTCAAGAAGAGATACAAGATGCCAATAGCAAACTAAAAGACCTTGAGCTCATTTTACAAAAACAGTTACTACCTAAAGACCCCAATGATGGTAGCAATGTCTTTTTGGAAATACGCGCAGGAACAGGCGGCGATGAAGCGGCCATTTTTGCAGGTGATTTATTCCGCATGTATTCCCGTTTTGTTGAAAACCAAAAGTGGAAACTAGAAGTCGTCAGCCAGAATGAAGGGGACCATGGCGGTTACAAAGAAATCATTAGCCGTGTCATCGGAACCAATGTGTATTCTAGACTGAAGTTTGAATCAGGTGCTCATCGCGTACAACGTGTCCCAGAAACTGAAACACAGGGTCGAGTACATACTTCCGCTGCTACCGTAGCAGTTATGCCTGAAATAGATGCTGTTGAGGCACCAAAAATCAACCCTTCGGATTTACGTGTTGATACATTCCGTGCTTCTGGTGCAGGTGGGCAACATGTCAATAAAACAGATTCTGCGGTTCGCTTAACACACATCCCTACTGGAGTTGCTGTAGAGTGCCAAGATGGACGCTCCCAGCATAAAAATAAAGCGCAAGCGATGTCTTTATTGCAATCAAGACTGTTTGAAGCAGAGCAAGAAAAGCAACATGCTGAGCAGGCTGAAACTCGTAAAAGTCTAGTGGGTAGTGGAGATCGCTCTGAGCGAATTCGTACTTATAACTATCCACAAGGTCGTGTAACAGACCATCGCATCAATCTAACATTGTATAAGCTTGATGAAATCACCAATGGCAATCTGGGACATATCATTGAGCCATTAATCAATGAGTATCAGGCTGATCAGTTAGCTACACTAAGCGAAGAGCCGTGAGCAAAAAGTCTTGAGTTACACAGTATCACCTATATCCACCTTACTTCAGCAAGCCAGCCAACAATTAGAAAAAGTTTCAGATAGCCCTCTACTTGATTCACAATTGTTACTGGCTGCCATTCTAAACAAAGACCGCAGCTACTTAATGGCATGGCCAGAAGTCATTCCTAGCCAGCAGGAAGCTGAATTATTTCAAAACTATTTATTGCAACGTAAGGAGGAAATTCCTGTTGCTTATATTTTAGGATGCAAAGAGTTTTGGTCGATGCCCTTTAAGGTCACACCTGATGTGCTAATCCCCCGCCCTGAAACTGAACTATTAGTTGAACAAGTATTAGAGACTACTTCTCATCTATCTAAGCCAAAGATATTAGAACTTGGAACTGGCTCAGGCGCCATCGCCATCGCATTAGGAAAAGAACTTCCAGAAGCTAATATCATAGCCACTGATTTATCAGA
>JAZGES010000130.1:0-2624 GCA_036478935.1 Thiotrichaceae bacterium | reverse complement strand
CTTCAGCCGCTTCAGCAGTAGCTGGTGGAGGAACAATAACTTTCTCACCAGGTACCCAGTTTTCAGGTGTAGCAATACCATTAGCATCACTAGCTTGAAGTGCTGTTACAAGACGAACAAACTCATCTACAGAGCGACCATTCGTCATGGGGTAGTAAACCATCGCACGAAGAATGCCTTTATCATCAATGATAAAAGTCGCACGAACCGCTGAGGTGTCACTAGCCCCGGGCTGAATCATGCCGTATGACTTCGCCACTTCCATAGAAAGATCAGCAATGATAGGGAAGGGGATTTCCACACCAAACTTTTCTTTAATATTACGAATCCATGCGATGTGTGAGTAGTGACTATCAATAGATAGACCTAAAAGGTCGCAATTTAACGCCTGAAAATCCTCATGCTTGTTGGCAAAAGCCATGAACTCTGTAGTACAAACAGGTGTAAAGTCAGCAGGGTGAGAGAATAAAACCAACCAGCGACCTTTATAATCTTCAAGTGTTTTGTTGCCATCCGTTGTAGGTGCATTAAATGCAGGAGCTGGCTTATTCAACTGTGGGAATGCGAATTGTTGTGTAGTTTCTGTTTCCATTTTCTTATCCTTAATAGTATGTGAATAGATATGTGATTTAACTAAGGCACTTGTGAGTGCTGATAAGAATATTATGATATGCTTATTTATAAGTAAAATAGTATAAATAGTAAATAATGATCTATAAAATAGAACGTAAAGTGGGTTGGTAGGCTCGTTATGTTCATGTGTTATTTAAAAAGAACAAATATAGTAGTTATAATGAGCGAACATAGTTAATAAATCAGTTAAAAATAAATAAGGAATACAAGTGCTTTTTGGAAATGATAGAGACGGCATGAGGCAGTATTACTGCGATTGCTGGAAGAAGGCGCAGGGTGGGATGGCACTTGAGCCATTAGAAACTCAAATTGTGGCTGTAATTAAAGAACATCCTGAATACCACTCGGTACTTGAGGATGTCGATACTGCGAAGTCTCGCGAGTACCTTCCCGAAATGAATGAGACCAACCCGTTTTTGCATATGAGTATGCACTTGGGTATTAGGGAACAAATGGGTATGAACCAACCTGCTGGTATTAATGAACTTATTCAACAGATTACTCTCAAAGTAGGTGATCATGAAGCAGAGCATCAAGTAATGGAGTGTTTGGCAGAAGTTATGTGGCAGGCACAGCGTTCCGCTACTCCTCCCGACCATGTTGAATATCTTAAATGTATTAGAAAAAAACTTAGGAGCTAACCATGCGTAACTACATAACAATAGCCTTAATAGGCACTATCTTATTAGCAGGATGTTCATCAACCTCTGCTCCAGTTTCAGAAAATAAAGCAGGCACCATAAAGAAAGAAAAAGTTGCAGAAGTTCAAACAGGAATGGTGACGGGTGTTAAAAATGTAACCATACTAGGCAAAAGATCAAGTGCGGGTCGCACCGTCGGGCGCACAGTGGGAGCAATAGCCGGTGGAGCAGTTGGTTCTGGGTATGGTAGTGTCGCAGGCTCTATTCTTGGCAGCGTACTAGGAGGTGCTGCAGGATCGAGTGCAGATGAAAATCTACAAAGAAAAGCCGGCTTAGAAATTGTTATCCGTCTAGATACAGGACAGCATGTAACCGTAACGCAATTAGCTAAAGTGGCTTTTAAAGCAGGTGACAAAGTGAAATTAATCATGAAAGGCGGCGAAGCGCAGGTTGTGCATCTGTAAGATTGATTAGATTTTAAACCACGCCCTGTGGACGTGGATAGGTTCGTAGGCACTATTCTTGCTAAATACTTTGTAAGATAGTAAATAGGTATCGTCATTCCCACGTAGGTGGGAATCCATCTGTCAGAATGGCACTTTGTATGAATATGGATACCTGCCTCCGCAGGTATGACATTTTTTTGGAATGATTAATACTATGTACTATGGCATTACTTTTTAGAACGTGGTCTTTTACTTTTCTATTCCCAAGCATCCAGAAAATAGGGCTGAACGTATAGCCGATTCAGTCCTATAATTGATTTATTTCTTCTGGAGTAAAGTATGAAACCCCTCATCACGTTTATATCACTATTATCTTTATGGTTGTTCTCAGTCTCAGCTCTTGCCGATTCTGGACAAGTCGCCAAATCTTCATCCGATATTGTAAAAAAAGAAAGCCCTTATAGTGTTAATGAAACGATGGATAAATTTGAAGCCATTGTTAAAAAGAAAGGTTTGGGTGTTTTTGTAAGAGTGGATCACAAGAAAAATGCACAAAGTGTTGACTTAGATATGAATGAAGCTCAAGTACTGATCTTCGGTAACCCCCAAGGTGGAACGTTGGTGATGAAACAAGATATGGCTGCTTCTTTGGACTTACCTCTACGTGTAGCCGTTTATAAAGGTTCAGATAATAAAGTCTACATTGCGTACCATAAACCAACGGGTCTAGCAGATCATTACAAACTAGAAGGCAATAAAGTACTCCCAAAAGTCACGGGTGCCTTAGATAAGCTAACTTCTGCTGCGATTAAGTAAGCTCTTAGAGAAGATACCTTGATAAGTCTTGAAACTCGTCATACCGGCGAAGGAGACTGTGAAGGTATTCGCTTTTAGCCTCCCCCTT
>JAZGES010000129.1:0-2907 GCA_036478935.1 Thiotrichaceae bacterium | reverse complement strand
CACCCCAATCAACCAAATCAGCTTTGATTGGCCCTAATTGGGATAAGTAACCTTTTATTTCTATATTATATTTCTCTTGTAGGTACTTTTTAGCAATGGCACCCGCTGCAACACGCACTGCTGTTTCACGCGCAGAAGATCTGCCACCGCCTCGATAATCACGAAAGCCGTATTTTTTGTAATAGGTATAATCCGCATGACCCGGGCGAAATCGATCCATAATATCGGAGTAGTCTTTAGAGCGTTGATCTACATTTCGAATCAACAACCCGATCGGTGTTCCAGTGGTTTTTCCTTCAAACACACCTGACAAAATCTCCACTTGATCCGGCTCACGACGCTGAGTGGTGTGTCGACTGGTGCCCGGTTTACGTAAATCCAAATCACCTTGAATATCAGCTTCGGTTAACTCCAACCCAGGAGGACAACCATCAACAACACAGCCTATAGCTGCACCATGACTCTCACCAAAAGAAGTGACTGTGAATAATTTACCGTAGCTGTTACCTGACATAATGAGTTTCCATTCAGAAAGTAGTCTTTTCTCTCCTAATCAAAGCAGAGGGTTGCAGAGAGGAATATAAAATCAAGTTCTTAGCTTGACTCACTACCCCCTCTCCAACCCTCCCCCTGCTAGGTGGAGGGAGTTTTGCAGTTTCTTGGCACTATATGAGTGCCATTAGTTCCAAAAATAAGCGATAAGTTGTAAGCCGATTAAGGCATATATTCCGGCAATAATATCATCCAACATAATCCCAAAACCACCTTCCAGCTTTTTATCTGCAAGATTAATAGGCCATGGCTTCCAGATATCAAAAATTCGGAACAGAATAAAACCAATAATAATCCACTTCCAGCCCTGCGGGGCTGCAATCATCGTAACCAGATAACCTGCTATTTCATCCCAAACAATGCCTGCTGGATCATGCAAACCCAATTGCTTCGCAGACTCACCGCATAACCATATCCCAAACAGGCTTATTGCCAATACAATAAGCAAATACCAATGTAATGCCAAAGGCTGCATCAATAAAAATAGGGGAATTGCGACTAAAGTACCAAAAGTACCCGGCGCTATAGGAGCCAAGCCAGAGCCAAAGCCAAAAGCTAAAAAGTGCGTAGGCGAACTAAGCACTTGAGCACAGAGTGTTTTTTTCTTCAAAAGACTATTCCATAAAAGAGTTGGGTAGTTGCAAACGTAGCATATCAAAACTTTTCATGATTACCCAGATGTCTCAATTATAACTTCCTTTCATAAATCTTCATTAAATACTCATTAATCTTGCCTAGAAATCCACACTACCTACACATAATCTGCACACATCGTAGTGATAATAGTTTTGTTTTCAGAGCTTCCTAAATGAAATAATAAATATGCTACAGACAATAAAAATCACTCCAAAGCAAGATTCAGAAGAAGGTTGGCGAGCGATCATCATGCATAAACTCGTATCATTTACTCAACCCCTTTATCGTCATTTATCTAGAAAAAAGCACCCAAAGTGGCAAACGACAACTTCACAGCTCTCAACATTTCCCAATCACTCGCTGGGTCAGGAACTTAGCCATTTTCTCAAGCAATACAGCTACACATTAATGGCGCAATTTGAAAGCCATGATGTTTTTCATGTCCTGTTAGAATATCGGCCCACCGTGTTAGATGAAGCACGAATGCAGTGCTGCCTTGCTGGTAGCGGAAGGCGATCTCTTTATTCCATAGGAACCTGCATTCTGGCTGCACTGGTCTACCCTGAATATTGGAAGGACTTTAAATCACATTTTGTACGAGGCACCACGTTAAAGCACTTTTCTTATTGGAACTTTGAAACCATGCTAACTATAGACATTCTTCGACTAAGGAGGGAGATTCAAAGATAACAGAGAAACCATTACTGGTAATCATTGAAATGCTTTGATCTGTCGATTAAATAGATTTGAAATTCCTGAATGACTTGTCAAAGTGTTAATATGCGCGACTTACTATAATAGCAACGTTATTTTTCAGGAAATCACATGACATCAAGAATAATTTATACCAAAACTGATGAAGCCCCTGCTTTAGCTACTTATTCATTTTTGCCCATTGTTAAAGCTTTCACTCAAGCCGCAGGCATTGAAGTGGTTACTAAGGATATTTCTTTGGCTGGGCGAATTATTGCAAACTTCCCTGATAATTTAACAGACGATCAAAAAATTGAGGATGCATTATCTGAGCTAGGAGAACTAGCTAAAACACCTGAAGCGAATATCATCAAGTTACCTAATATTAGTGCTTCCATTCCACAACTTAATGCCGCAATTGCAGAACTTCAGGCTCATGGTTTTGATATCCCAAACTATCCTGATAATGCTAAAACTGATGAAGAGAAAGCGCTTAAAACGCGATTTACCAAGGCATTAGGTAGTGCTGTAAACCCTGTGTTACGTGAAGGAAATTCTGACCGCCGCGTGGCTGCTCCTGTTAAGCAGTATGCGAAAGATAATCCTCATCGCATGGGGAAATGGTCTAAAGATTCTAAGACTCATGTTGCAAGCATGAGTGATGGTGATTTCTATTCTAGTGAGCAGTCGGTTGTCATGACAGCTAATGATGATGTGAAGATCCAGTTTACTGATTCAGAAGGAAAAACCACTACCTTAAAAGAATCAACACCTTTATTAGCAGGTGAAGTCATTGATGCAACTACTATGAGTACTGGTGCTTTAAGAAAATTCTTCGAAGCTTCAATGCAAGATGCTAAAGCCGAGGATGTACTGCTTTCTTTGCATTTGAAGGCCACGATGATGAAAGTGTCTGACCCTATTATGTTTGGTCACGCAGTGACTGTTTACTATAAAGATGTCTTTGAGAAACATGCTGATACCTTCACCGAGTTAGGGGTTGATGCGAATAATGGCTTAGGCGAT
>JAZGES010000128.1:0-2314 GCA_036478935.1 Thiotrichaceae bacterium | reverse complement strand
TTCCTAAAAAAAAAATCCGTTTTTTCATATAAGCTCTGACCTTTCCTTGGTTACATTGATACTTACTTAGTACTATCTGACTAGTACTTTAATGGGACAAAGTACGACGCAGCAATTGAATGTAATTATAACACTAATGCTACAGCACATTACAATAACGATCAATTATCCATCAAGATATATAAATATTACTACTCAAATATCTATTTGTAAGTAATGAAAGGTAATCAACTAGTAAAATAAATGCAACTACTCAGGTACTTAAGTACTTCTGTGCAGCTATTGGACAAGGCAGAGACCAGCTGAGTAGCTACAAATCAATAGTGTTTCTAGATTTTATGGCTTTATTACCGTCAAACCCAAAGAAGCCCAGTTCTGCATCCCACCACGATAATACTTGATTTTTGAAGCAGGGTAACCCATCGCTAATAATTTTCTAATGGCTGTTGGAGACTGCCCACACCAGACGCCATTGCAATACATCACTAACGTTTTGGCATTGCTAAAGTCAAACGTATCGCCCACGATCACATCAAGCTGATCTTCCATTATTTCGAGTGCATCAGCACTCTCTTTAAACTTTGTAAAAGGAATATTGACCGCTCCAGGGATCAGCCCGCTCAACTTTATCCAAGCGGGTGTACGAGAATCTACTAACATAATGGAGTCATTTCCATCAGACATTTTCTTAATATAGTCAATAACTTCTCTCTCAGCTATTGTTTCAACATCATGTGGCTTAAATGGGTACATCGGCTGGATACTGCCACGTGTAGTTTTTCGATAAAAATCAACAATCTCATTTGATTTCTCTTGAACGCGCATCAGCTTTAATGCTTTACCATCGTGCTTCACATCAACACTTTGAAGCCCATGCTGAATCATAACTTGCTTGGTTTCTTTTTCTTCTGCATTGGCAAAGGACAATGGCAGTAAGCAAATGAATAAGGTAGATAGGACTTTTTTTGCGTTTTTCATAGAGACATAGCCTTTTAATTTATAATGATAGAAATTATTCATCTCGCGGCAGTGGAGATTAAATTTGAAAGTAAATAATTTTAGATAAATGTAGTATTTAGTTATATCACGAGCATCTAGTTAAACTAAGTAAAAGTTAATCTATGTTAAGAATTACCAATTTTCGTAGAATGTGCAAAGCATTAGCATGCGCACCAGCTTACCGACAAGATGCGCACGCTAACGCTTTGCAACATCCTACAATTAAGTTATTAAGACCATCTCCAATTGGCTAAGCAATATTATGACTTATACCATGTAACAGGTGTCATCTTATCTACCCATTGATAACTTTCATTGGCACTACCGCAACCACCGCAAGAAGAACCACAAGCCGCAGAAACTGCTTTAACCTTGCCTTGTTTCATCCAATATTCTACTGCAAGTTGTGCAGCCTCTGGACTGACATCAAAACGAGTAGCCACATCAGAAAGCGTCGCCACATCTCGCTTTTTTAAATAATGTCTAATTTCACCTAACATCATGATAAGGGGACTGGCGTTAAAGGTTTAGGCTGCTTCCGTCCGGCTCGATACAATAAATAGATCACCATGCCCAGCACACTTAATAAAACCGCAAGCCATAATAACGACTGTGCGGGGTGTTGTGAGAAAGTAGCTAATTGATAAAACGCTACTGCCACTATATAAGCAAGTCCTGTCGTCCAAGCTACACCGAGTAGCGTCCAGCCTCTACCAACTTCACGATACATCGCACCCGTAGCAGCCACACAAGGAAAGTACATCAAGATAAATAATAAATAGGCGAATGCCCCTATCTTCCCATCAAAACGTTTCACCATCGCTCCCAACGTTGAGATATCAACGTCTTGAGCTTCTGCTGCTTCCTGTAAATTTTTATTTTGTTGTATCGCACCCAATCCTAGTGGATCAGCGATATTCTTTACTGCATCTAATAAATTGACGGGAACCGTTGCAACAGCTTCTTTAAGACTAGCCACTAAATCAAAAGGTGCTTCATCTTCCGGCTCAACATGGGGTTGGTCAATTTTTGAATACAACGCATCTAGCGTGCCAACCACTACTTCTTTTGCCAACAAGCCGGTAATAATTCCTACGGTAGCTGGCCAATTATCCTGAGTAATTCCCATAGGGTGGAAAATAGGAGTGACAGCTTTTGCAGTAGCACTTAGCACAGATTTTTCGCTATCTTGATTTCCATAACTACCATCGGTTCCCAAGCTATTCATGACATTGATGATCATTACCACGATGACAATGATCTTACCTGCACCCAGTACAAAGCCTTTTAATTTATTCCAAGTATTGATTAGAAT
>JAZGES010000127.1:0-5279 GCA_036478935.1 Thiotrichaceae bacterium | reverse complement strand
GTTTCTTTGCTATTGATTGAATAGAAGTGAGGTTCAATGGATAAGGTTAGTTGCTTCGAGGCATTTGAAAGTGCTATGGGGAAGGTGCGTAGGTCTTTTGTTTTCGATGGTGAGAAGATGTCTATATTCTCGTAATCATCCTCTTCGTAAATTATTTCATCTGAATCATCAGTGCCATCTTCTCCCTTATCTTCTCCCTTACGTTTTTCCTTATAAGCTTTATCTTCTTCACTATCGATATAGACAGATTGACTGGATGAGATTTCAAGGACACTTTGTAGAGGATCACTGCTGTCTTGAAGGTATTGACAATCTTCATCATCTTCAGGGCATTTGCCACCTAATGTTTCATATTCATCGGCATCCATTTCTTCTTCTAGCTCTTCAAAATAACCCAGTAGCTCCCAATCTACATGTGTACCTGTTATCAAGTGTCCACCGTCACGTATCCATTCTAATAATCGCTCTATTCTTTCTAATGAAAGCGTTGAGCGACTGGTATCAAGGATCATCACCGTATCGGTGTCTGGGTATTGTTGCCCAATACTTTGTAGGTCATTTTTATTATCGGCAGGTATCCCCATTTGTTTGAGAAACAGTCTCGCTGCAAACAAGGGGTTTTCTCTAGCCTCGCCTTTAAAAGGGGTGTATTCCGTTACTTCTTTATATTCATGTGTGTCGAAAAATTGATAGACGCCATAAGCAAATAGAGCAACTAATAAAAAAACGAACGCTATGACGGGTTTATTCATGTTGAATGCTCCCCGTGCGACACTTCAGTATTGTCAGTACTATTATTAGTATTTTGGGCAGAAAAATCAGAATCCCAGTTGTCAAAAAGAATGGTGATACTGCTATCTTCGGGTAAGTGATGAGCGTAGGCAATTTGTTTCCATTGCTCAGTCAGATGTTTTAAATAGCCGTGCTGCGTGGGTAGCAGAGTGTGTTTAGCAAGTTTTAAGATGTCGCCTTCAGTCTGGCTTGCTTTTAAGGCAAGCTGATTTTTCGTCACGAGTTGTGCTAAAGCACCACGGTATAACAGGCTTAATGCATCGCGGTGTTTGTGCTCATTCCAGAGTTTTCGTGCGGCTTCTGGAATGTTGCTGGGTAATGATTGTGGGCGGATATCCATGCCAAACATTACTTCTGGAGCTTCGTAGTCTGCTGTTTCTTTTTTCTTGAGGTTCAGATAAGGCAGCCAGTTTTTTCGGGTGATGAAAAGTATTAGCAATCCTATAGCAAAAGCAACCCAGAGCACGGACTCAAATAACATGGAGATGAAACTAACCAGAGGTTTGAAGAACTTGGCTATATCCCAGTCGGAAGAGTCGTTCTTTTTCTTCTTTTCTTTTTTTATTTTTTCCCAGCTATGAGTGATCTTTTCATTATTTAACTCACGTCGTTGCATAATTTCAGCAATGACTTTTGTTGAGTCATTAGAAAGTAATCGCTGTTCTGCAAGGTATTCTTCAGGTGGTGTATCTGAAGATATATTTGTAGGTGCTTCTTCAGCGTAAACCGGGCTTGGTGAGCCAAGGGATAATGCCGTAAAGATAATAAGGGGGAGGGTTGTCGAAAGTGCTGTTAGTGTCAGTAATCGACTACTTTTTGCGATGTCATTCGTTCTATTTTTTAGGCGTTGTGCTATCTGGCGAAACACTAGCTCGATATCCCAAGCTTCAAGCTGAGTACGGCGATTGATATACAGCGTAAAGCTTGCGGCAACAAAGAAAGGCTCAATAATAAACACTGCTACGGTGTAAATAACATGATCTAGTATATGTAACCAAGTAGAGACATCCTCACCTAAATCATCACTAAAAAAGAGACCTACCGCTGTACTTTGGAAAGTTTCAGGCAACAGTAAAATGATAAAGGCATACAGGGAAAAATAGATCGTTAGCTCAATAAAGATCATGCCAATTGTTAAACCAATGACGTGCGAATGTGCACTGCCTAACAGAGTGCTTTGGCGCTCTGAGCGATCTTTTCCGGTGAGTCGTTCAAGCTGCCAAATAGGAAGGTTAAAGCCTCGTGAAAAAGAAGGTCTGCGAAAAGTTAAGCCGCTGAGCAATCCGGTGTTTTTTACCAAAGAGGGTATAGACTCCAGAGCTTCAGTTGTTGATAAGTTTTCATTGAAAAGCTTATGACTGAGAATGTTCAATAAAAAGCGGTCATACAAAGGCTTTAGCCACCAGACCAATATAAGGGCAAACTCTTTGTAGTCACTGGGTACGATGAGAAAACAAAGGGCTGATAATATGCTAAGAAAGATAAACCAAGGCAAGTAGATTGCGCGCCAGGAGTGACGAATCAAAGCAAAGCCTAAATCCATCGCTTCCCATGGATTTCTCATGCGAATGTTTGCCGTTATTTGATCAAGTTGCACGTGACGGCTCCTGCGCTATTTTCTCTCGACCACGTCCCATAAAGACAAAATAGGCTATCATTGCTGACCAAAGAACGGCGGATACTGAAAATTTAACCGTTAAAGGCATCCATGCGATAGATGACCAAAAGGCTTCGACAAAGGCAGCCATAATGGTCATGGTGGCAGTACCGTACATAATATTCATACTGGTTTTGCCATTATCTATAAGCGCACGAATGCGTGATTTACGTCCGGGTTTGATGAGAGCAGCTCCCAGTTTCAGTCCAGCAACGGTTGAGAAAATAAGTGCGGTAAGCTCTAGTGAACTATGCCCACTGACAAAACCCCAGAAGGTATCGTTATAACCCAGCTGTGTTAGATGACCAGCCACGGCACCGATATAAACCCCATTGAAAATGGTGAAGAATAGGGTGCCAATACCAAATAGTAGCCCGCCTGCAAAGGTTCTAAAGTCAATGCCAGTATTGTTGCGTATGTAATGCCCAAACATGAGTACATCACTATCGGCTTCTCTTTCACGACCAAAACGCTCATGCAATGTGGGATCGTACATGCTTTCGATGGAGCGCACTGATCCCCCATCCAAAACTGAGTAGATTAAGTCAGGGTTGAACTGCAACATGATTAGCATGGTAAAAAAAGGCACATAAAATAGCAGGGAAGCGATGAGTACCAGCTTCCATTCTTTACGAATTAATACGGGGAATGTAATCGTGAAGTATTCAAGAATGCCACGCAGGAAATGGGTGCGTGTTTCGTATAAATATTGGTGCCCTTGAACCACCATACGGTTTAATCGGTCAATCAACAAAGGGCTATACATACGAGTTTTTGCCATGGCTAAATGATGGCAGATTTGTCGGTACTGATGAGGCAGGTCATTTAATGTTGGTGGCTCAGTTGTTTCGCCGTATTTCTTTTTCCATTGGTATTGATTTTGCTGATATGCAATCCAGTTTTCAAAGTGCCGCCATTGTGATTCGTAGCGCGTCACAAAAGGCTCTTGCTTAACACTACTCATGGTTATTACTTACCTCTGGTTTCTCTTTATTGTTTTCAGTTTCCGGTGCTTTATCTAGCTTGTTATGCGTTTTTCCCATTAGACCGTTGGCAATGCCGTAGAGGTAGTTAGTGGGGTTTTGTTGGTCTTTTACTAACCCTCCTGTTAGTTGGGCTAGTTCAAATGAACGCTCAGTATTTAGTGTTTTCATGCGATTTGAAAAACTAATCAGTGCTTGTTGTTCTTTAAGCGAGAAAGGGACTTGTGCTTGTATTGCATCTATTGCTTCCAGCTCTTCATTTTCTACAATGAGGCTATTTTCGGTTGGGAGGTAGAGCACGACAGTATTTGCAGCTAAATCACCAAGGCGTTGGAATTTATCGCTAAGTAGCATGGAGATAAATGCAAAGCCGTAGAGCATCGGTAGGAAATCAACGAAACGAATAATATTTCGAACCATAGATGATCCAACAGAAACCGGAGCACCGCTTTCCTGAGCTACATAGATGTTAAACATCTTTTTGCCGGGAGTCTGACCACTTCGAAAGACTTCAAAAAATACGGGGTAAAACCATTCGATAAAGAAAACCGTGATAGAGATAATGCCTACTCCAAAGTTTCCTAATAAATTACCAACAAAGCCGAGAAAGATATAGATGATTAGGCGTATCAATATATCAATTGCCCAAGCATATAGCCGTGGAACAGGGCCGGCTGGAGTCAAATGTAAGTTGATTCCTTCTGGTGTGGCAACAGAATAGGATGTGTCTATAGGCTGAGTTAGCATTATTATATTTTGATTATTTAACCCTGAGTTGTTGTCCCAACTGGGAGCAGCTACTTGACTCTAGATTCCTCAGTTGACCGCTTTGATAAATCGTTAAGGTGCTGATTAATATTAAAAATAGTGTTTTTTCTTACCTCGCCCAGAGAGCGAAGAGCGCTACAGAATAAATTGCACTACTGTGATGCCACATGCCGTTGTTGTAACTACTTGAAAGGGAACGACCATTCCGCGCAGTTACGCCTAGCCATGCACCACCACAGCAGCACACTTTATCCTGTCCAACTGAAGATTCTAGGTCGATAAGAATATCATTACTAATGATTAAATTACAGCCAGTCCAGAAGATAATAAATATACTGACCTTCTGAGGATTTAGAAGGGCCATGTACGCGAGCTGCGTAGTGTTTTGTATCCGGTGTTTCATCCGCATAGGCTTGTGCTGCATCGTCCTTTATTTGTACACAACTGGCAGGGAAACGAGTGCGTTTCTTACGCGGTGCATAGATGACGGCAAATTCTGCGTTGGAAACAGATGATTGAGGGTCATTGGGTACCATACCTCTCATGGGTTTAACCTTTGAGTGTGTAAATAAGATCCCAAACACCATGGCCAAGGCGTAAGCCACGCTTTTCGAACTTGGTTATGGGTCTGTAGTCTGGACGATCAATAAATGGTGTATCTGAAGTACTGGTGAAATTATCGGCTGATTCCATGACTTCAGCCATTTGTTCCGCGTAATGCTCCCAGTCTGTTGCCATATGAAATGTGCCACCTTTAACGAGCTTCTTTGCTAAAAGCTCAACGAAATCAGCCTTTACAATCCTTCTCTTATTGTGCTTTTTCTTGTGCCAAGGGTCTGGGAAGTAGAGGTGGACACGCTCCAAAGAATGATCAGGGACTCTATTTTTAAGAATTTCAACCGCATCATCATCAAGCAAACGTAAGTTTTTTATATTATCTTGCTCAACCAATTTCAATAAATTACCAATGCCGGGTGCATGCACTTCTATTCCTACAAAGTTGCGCTGCGGGTCAGCGAGTGCCATTTCTGCGAGTGAGCCTCCCATACCATAGCCGATTTCAAGAGTAACAGGTAAGT
>JAZGES010000126.1:0-10338 GCA_036478935.1 Thiotrichaceae bacterium | reverse complement strand
CATTGAAGCTTACTGTGCCATTGCTGGGGTCAGTGACTTTTATGTAGCTTAGGCTGTCATTGTCTGGATCACTGCCTGTTAGGGTAATAGCTTTTGTGGTGTCTTCTGCGGTGGTGACGCTTTGGGTGTTGGCGGTAGGTGCGTCGTTTGTAGCCCCTACGCTGATGCTAACGGTGACTACTGCGGAATCTACCGTGCCGTCATTGACTTTGTAGGTGAAGCTGTCACTGCCGTTGTAGTTGCCATTGGGGGCATAGGTCGCTGTTGCTCCACTGAAACTGACTGTGCCGTTGCTGGGGTCGGTGACTTTTATGTAGCTTAGGCTGTCATTGTCTGGATCACTGCCTGTGAGCGTAATAGCTTTTGTGGTGTCTTCTGCGGTGGTGACGCTTTGGGTGTTGGCGGTGGGTATGTCGTTTGTAGCTTCTATGGTGATACTTGCAGTCGCTATATTTGAATCACCTGTGCCGTCGTTTATTTTGTAGGTAAAACTATCACTGCCGTTGTAGTTGGTATCTGGCGTATAGGTGAGTATGTTGTTTTGTATGCTGAGCGTGCCATGAGCAGGGTCGGTTACTTTGATATAGGTCAGTGTATCACCATCGCTATCAGTGGCATCTAGCGTTACTAGTTTGGGGGTGTCTTCGGGTGTAGTGGTGGTTACGTCTTGGGCTGTTGGGATGGTGTTGCCGTCATCATCATTATTGCCATTTGTTGTGCCGCCTCCTCCACAGGCTGTGAGTGTGGATAATACTAGCAGACTAGATAGTAGACGCTTGGATACTTGGATGCTTCCCATTGATAACCCCTTTTTATTGCCCGTGTGAAAATTGCTTATGGGGAATATAGTAGACTATTTTGTTCTTGTTTTGAAGTTCCATCTAGCTAGGGTTAAGATAAATTTAAGGTTTAAACCTACTATTTTTAGTAGGTTAGATATAGGTTAGATATAGGTTGCATATGGTTTTTATAAGGCAAAGAGCTTAGGGCGGCGCAATTATTTGAGTGATTTTTCTTCTCCATAAAAAAGCCTCGGACTCCAAGAGTACCGAGGCTTTTTAGCATTTAAGCGCAACAGCTGAATTATTGAATTATAAAAACTCAGGTTACACCTAATTCTAGTCACCAAATAATGACTAAAATTGGCTAGTTAGACTAAACGATGGTTACATCATTCCGCCCATACCACCCATTCCGCCACCCATACCACCCATATCAGGTGCGCCACCAGCATCAGCTTGTGGTGCTTCAGCAACCATCGCTTCTGTAGTGATCAACAGACCAGCAACAGACGCTGCATTTTGCAATGCTGTGCGTGTTACCTTAGTAGGATCAAGGATACCCATTTCAATCATATCGCCGAACTCAGAAGTACGTGCGTTATAACCGTAGTTGCCCTCAGCTTTCGCTACTTCATTCAAAATAACAGAAGCTTCGTCACCCGCATTTAAACAAATTTGGCGTAGTGGCTCTTCCATTGAACGACGTGCGATATCAAGGCCTACATCTTGATCATGGTTTTCACCTTTAAGGTCTTTGATCTTAGACAGTGCACGAACCAGAGCAACACCACCACCCGGTACAACACCTTCTTGAACCGCAGCGCGTGTAGCATGAAGTGCATCTTCAACACGTGCTTTCTTTTCTTTCATTTCGATTTCAGTTGCAGCGCCTACTTTAATTACCGCAACACCACCAGCTAGCTTAGCAACACGCTCTTGTAGCTTCTCACGATCATAATCAGATGTAGTCGTTTCAATTTGAGCACGAACCTGATCAACACGATCTTTAATTTCAGTTGGGTTACCAGCACCATCAATAACCACAGTCTCTTCTTTAGTTACAACGATACGCTTAGCTTGACCAAGATCTTCAATGGTTGCACCTTCAAGGCTCATACCAACTTCTTCAGAGATAACCACTGCGCCAGTTAGTACAGCGATATCTTGAAGCATTGCTTTACGACGATCACCAAAACCAGGCGCTTTAACAGCTGCTACTTTCACGATACCGCGCATATTGTTAACAACCAATGTTGCTAATGCTTCCCCATCAATATCTTCAGCAATAATCAATAAAGGCTTACCTGCTTTATTAACTGCTTCCAATGTAGGAAGTAAATCACGGATATTAGAGATTTTCTTGTCGTGAAGAAGAACGAAAGGCTCTTCTAATTCAGCCGTCATATTCTGCTGATTATTCACAAAGTAAGGAGATAAGTAACCACGATCGAATTGCATGCCTTCTACAACGTCCAACTCATTCTCTAAAGAAGTTCCTTCTTCAACAGTGATAACGCCTTCTTTACCTACTTTTTCCATAGACTCAGCAATGATAGAACCAATAGACTCATCAGAGTTTGCAGAAATCGTTCCAACCTGAGCAATCGCACTGTTATCAGCACAAGGATTAGACATGTCTTGTAGCTCTGCAACCGCAGCTTTTGTCGCCTTATCAATACCACGCTTAAGATCCATCGGGTTCATACCCGCTGCAACTGCTTTCATGCCTTCACGAACAATCGCTTGAGCAAGAACGGTTGCAGTAGTAGTACCGTCACCTGCGATATCAGAAGTTTGGCTAGAAACTTCTTTAACCATCTGTGCGCCCATGTTTTCGAATCTATCTTCCAATTCGATTTCTTTCGCTACCGATACACCGTCTTTAGTAACAGTAGGTGCGCCAAATGACTTTTCCAATACAACGTTACGGCCTTTAGGACCTAAAGTAACTTTTACTGCATTAGCAAGAATGTTTACACCAGCAACCATACGGCTACGAGCGTCTTCACCAAAACGTACTTCTTTTGCACTCATTTTATTTCTTCCTTAATAAGTTTTTAATTTGCTGAACTAACTTTAGCTATGACTAGCTAAAGCAATTAGCCTTCAATGACACCAAGAATATCTTCTTCTTTCATCATTAATAATTCTTCACCATCTACTTTTATGGCTGTTCCAGCATATTGTCCAAACAATACGGCATCGCCTACTTTTACATCCATAGCACGTACATCACCACTATCTGTGATACGTCCATTACCTGCTGCAATGATTTCACCACGGTTTGGCTTTTCAGTTGCGCTATCAGGAATAATGATTCCACTAGCAGTAGCACGCTCTTCTTCAGTACGACGAACTAGTATGCGATCATGTAAAGGTCGAATATCCATGTTTTCTCCTACAATAATATTTTTATGAAATGGGTGCAGACAAGCTCAGAAGCCATTGCTTGATTACTTGATTGCTTAAAATTAATTCAAATGGGAAGGTGTAAACGATAGACGGTTAGCACTCTCCTCAAGAGACTGCTAATAATAGGGTCGGTTAGTTTTAAGTCAAGGGGAGGAAATAATCTTTTTTATAATTATTCAGAGCAAAAGCAGTCCATAGATAGATTGCTAAATTCATGAAATCAATGACCTAGGCGCTCATCGTTCCTTCTAACAAACTCCCCATCAATAACATGCTCATCAACATGAGCCTGAGAAGAGCTAAAAGCAGAATGCATTTGTGTAGAAGAATGTCTAAGCATCCATTTGGTAATAATCTGGCGCGTAAAGGGAATCAAACAAAGAAAGCCGATAGCATCTGTAAAGAAACCAGGTACAAGTAGCATTGCGCCACCTACCAGTAAAAAGACACCCTCAAGCATTTCTCCAGCAGGCATTTTTCCTTCCATCATGCTTTTTTGAAAACGCCCAAGAGTAGATAAGCCTTGTTGACGTAATAATGTGATACCTACGAAAGCCGTTAAAACCACTAAAAATATCGTACTCCATGCACCAATACTTTCACCCACTTTAATTAGAAAATATATTTCCACTAGAGGAACAGCTAAAAATAAAATGGCAAAAGCAGGTAAAGGTTTCACAATATTGAACTCGTTGGGTTGCGAGAATTGTAATTTATGTAAATTAACAATAGATGCCCATCTACAAAAAAACACTTAGTATCTTTATACATTAGTGCTTAAAAGGAATAAATCAAGTGATTAGTTAGTGAACGGGCTTATAAAATAAAGATACTAAGGTCTCAATCAATACAAACCCGAAATAACGGCACATTAGCCAACAGCTATACCAGCAGAGTCAACATACATTCCCAATAAAGTTAACAACCAAAACAAACCACCGATTAATAACCAAACTGTATTCGCTGTACTGAATTCACTATTACTATCGCCATTCGGGTCATCACAAGCAATGTTAATCGCCATTTGCGCCTTGTAAACAGAATAAATGGTAGCTGCAAGAAACCCAAAACTAATAAGCATAACAAAAGTTATATTATCGTCATTACCCGATGATAATTGCCCGATGAGGGACGACAATATGGTAGAAACAATAAAAAGGATAGCCATACCCACAACAGACCAATCATAAGTTTTGTTCTTATCTTCTAATTTTGCAGCAATTCTTTGGAATAATGAAAACGTGAAGAATACTGAAAAAATGCCTCTCATTACAGGTAAAATTTTCTCTCCCGTTTTAAGCATTTGGTTCTGCCAGTTTTTATAAAACCAATAAATATAATAAAGCCCCATGGTGAGAATACTTAACCACAAGAACTTACGGAGTGATACCACATAGAACTCACACTCTTCTCTTTTTTCCGGAGTCAAATCAGCTTGAGGTGGCTTAAAGATATTGTTATCCATGTCTTATACTTCCCTTATTCTTGGTCTAATTTATTACTGCTTGAGACTATACTGGCAACTCATGAAAGACAACACCTGCTTTCATCATAAACCAACAAAATAAGATGCTAAGTATTTAACCTAAGTTCACAGTTTTTACTATGCTTATAACTATCCATTCATGTTAATTAGGTGCTTTGTCGTAAAGAACTTAACAAGGTTACGCCGAATTTTTGTTCCAGATTTGATGATCTAAATAGGCGCATAGTCATTCTATGCAACGATTTTAGATCATTCAATCTGGGGCAAAAAGGCAAGTAGGATTGATAAGTTCTTTGCGTCAAAACACCTTAGATAGGGGCATCTATTCAGTGATTGATCACGTTTACATTGGTACGAAAACAGATAGAACCCATCAATGTCACACATAATACTTGGCTGGCGTGAGTGGGTGGCATTACCCGAGCTCGGACTACCCGCCATCAAAGCAAAAATAGATACAGGCGCCAAAACTTCTGCTCTGCATGCATTTCAAATACAGCCAATGAAACGAGGTGGTAAAGATTGGGTACGCTTTTCAATCCACCCTCTTCAATATGAGCTTGATCTGGTACGGGAATGTGAAGCTAGCCTATTGGATTTTCGCGAAGTAACCGACTCTGGAGGACACCGTGAAAATCGCTATGTGATTGAAACAAACTTACAAATCAATGAGTCTTCATACCCCATTGAAATCACTCTAACCGCACGTGAAAACATGAGGTTCCGTATGCTACTAGGTCGGCAAGGCATTCAAGAACATATGTTAGTCAATGCATCTGAATCCTTTTTAACTAAGCGCCTAAATGCAAAGAGGTTATATGCATTAACAAAAAAATAGCCAACACCATTCTATTCACCGCAAAAATTACACCGAAAACCATACGGAAATAACTAAACGGAAAACCTTATGCGTATAGCCATACTCTCAAGAAATAAAAACCTTTATTCAACACGCCGTTTAATAGAAGCGGCAAAAGAGCATGGACATGATCCGGTTGTCGTTGATTTTCTACGATGCTATATGAACATCGCCTCGCACAACCCCACTATTCACTATCACGGAAAAGAGTTACAGGGCATCCATGCCGTCATTCCTCGAATTGGGGCATCTGTTAGTTTCTATGGGACAGCTGTCGTACGCCAATTTGAAATGATGGGAATTTACACACTTAATAAATCATTGGGTATTACTCGTGCCCGCGACAAGCTACATTCATTACAACTCCTATCCAGCAAAGGTATTGGATTACCTGTCACGGGCTTTGCCAATAAACCCGGAGATATTGAAGACTTAACCAAAATGGTAGGAGGCGCTCCACTGGTAGTAAAGTTTATTGAAGGAACCCAAGGAATTGGAGTAGTACTAGCGGAAACCAATCAAGCCGCTGAAAGCGTTATCCAAGCCTTTATGGGACTCAAAGCCAATATTCTTGTACAAGAATATATAGCAGAAGCTAAGGGTTCAGACATCCGCTGCTTTGTTATTGGCAACCGTGTAGTCGCCGCCATGAAGAGACAAGCCCGTGAAGGAGAGTTTCGCTCTAATATTCATAGAGGTGGCAAAGCTGAACTGGTAAAAATAACGCCAGAAGAACGTTCAACCGCCATACGCTCTGCAAAGATCATGGGTTTGAGTGTAGCGGGAGTAGATATACTACGCTCTCATCATGGACCGGTAGTAATAGAAGTCAACTCAACACCGGGCTTAGAAGGTATTGAAAGCGCTTCAGGAAAAGATATAGCTGGCATGATGATTGAATCTATTGAAAAGAACATGTCCCAACAAACAGTCAGGGCTAATAAAAGAGCCGTGTTAACCGTTGATAGCAATGAACACGGGACAGTTATATGAAGAGCAGCTATATAAAGAGCGACTACATGAAGGACAGCCTATGAATAGCAACATAACTATCGGCGATCATGAAATTCGACCTGGAGAAAAGAAAACCATTAACCTCCCTCTCCCTGATCTTTATACCTCTTCTAATATTGACATGCCCATTCACGTCATTAATGGAACGGAGTCTGGCCCACGTGTATTCGTCAGTGCCGCCATGCATGGTAATGAAATAAACGGTGTGGAAATTATTCACCGACTACTTAAATCAGAAGAAATTACCCATCTCAAAGGGAGCTTAATCGTCATTCCTGTGGTCAACGTGTATGGCTTTATAGCTCAGTCACGATACTTACCTGACCGACGTGATTTAAATCGCTCCTTCCCTGGCTCAAAGAAAGGCTCTATGGCTTCACGTCTAGCCAACCTCTTTATGAAGGAAATTGTAGAGCAATGTACACACGGTATTGACCTACATACCGCAGCCATCGGCAGAACCAACCTCCCCCACATTCGTGCTGAATTAGGCCTTGGTGAAGAAATAAAGAAAATGGCGTGTGCCTTTGGAGCACCAGTCGTCATGAACAGCAAGAAACTATTGGCTGGGTCGCTACGTGAGGCAGCTAGTAAACACAATATTCCTATCTTACTTTATGAAGCTGGTGAAGCTTTACGCTTTGATGAAATTTCCATAAAAGCAGGCGTTTCTGGCGTTATCAACGTATTACAATTTTTAGAGATGCTTAGCTCAGAAGGTAGTCAATGTGATATTAGTAAAAAACCATTACTAGCCACCTCTAGCAACTGGGTACGCGCACCACAAAGTGGAATATTACGAGCAGTAGCAGAACTAGGGACACATGTGGAAGAAGGCGAAGTGATCGGGATTGTTTCAGATCCTTTTGGGGAAAACGAAGCTAAAGTATTAGCTACAGCATGTGGTATTGTTCTTAGTAGAACAAAACTTCCCTTAGTTTATGAAGGGGAAGCTCTATTTCATATTGCTCATTTTCATGAGCCAAGTGGAGTGGTTGAGGCTATTGAGGCGTTGCATGATCTGCATGGGGAAAACTAAGTTTTTTATAATTCAGGAAATCTATACCCTAATTGTAAATTTACAGATAACTCTAATATTCCCACTAACCTACTTAACCCACCAAAGCCAAAATAGCTTTTAGTGCATCTTTTTCAGCATCAACAACCAACTGCAAGAAATCATTCATTTGATTCTTGGTATGACCTTTATCCAAAGCCTCATAATAAACTAAACGATTAGCCGCTTTGATAATAACGGGTTGGAAACCAGCCTTCATTAAATCAAGGTTCATCAATAAACGCGCTGTGCGACCATTGCCATCTACAAATGGGTGGATCTTTACAAAATCACTATGCAGTTGCGCTGCACGCTCTACGGGATGCCCTTTAAATTGGCTATAGTCTTCCATCAATGCCGTCATCTGCTCTGCCACCAGCATATGATCAGGTGGCTTATGTTCAGCGCCTGCAATTAATACATTTTCCTTGCGATACACACCCGCATTTTCGTTATCAATATTCTTTAAAATAAGCTGATGTATGGATTTAATTACATGCTCAGAGAAAGGTTCTTCATCGGCAATAATCGCTTCAACATAATCAATAGCCTCTTTGTGATTAATTGCCTCAAAATGCTCACGCATCGACTTACCGCCAATGGTAATACCCTCTAAGACAACCTTGGTCTCTTTTAAGGTTAGGGTGTTGCCTTCTATTGCATTAGAGTTATATGTCCAGTCTAGTACTAGCTGTTCATGTAGGCTCTTAACTGAGTTTGGTGGTAAGGGTCTAAGGCTATTTAGCTTATTTTTGAGAATATTAATTTCAGCAAACATGATAAAGCCTAAGCTAAGAGAGAAATAACCAAAGAGTGTAAAAAATTTATCAATGCCCTTCTTTCTGCATTCTATCCAAACGAGCTTGAGCTAATTTTGCTGCATTACTACCTGGAAAATAACGCAATACATCATTAAAGGTTCTGCGTGACAGCGTCCAGTCTTTTAATGCATAAAAACTGTAACCTAGCTTCACTGCGGCATCAGGGGCTTTTCTTCCTGACTTATATTTATTGAGCACTACCACAAAAGAATCAATCGCACCTTTATAGTCTTTCTTTGCGTATTTCGCTTCACCTATCCAGTAATGTGCATTTTCAGCTAGTGGGCTGGTTGGGTATTTTTTTAGAAACGCAGTAAATCTATTAATTCCAGCTTGTCTATTACCTTTCAGTGTTTGATAAGCGTGGTTGTATTCTGCCTTCTCACTATTTGCAGCAGGTTTTGATGGAACAGGCTTTTTCACTGTTTTAGTCGATGTAGGTTTTACTGGACTTGGTTTTAAAGGAGCTGCTTTTACCGCGGACTTCACTGCAACCGGTGGAGCGGGCTTAACTGGCTTTGGCGTGACTTGACGTTTTTCAAAACGTTCATCTATCGCAAGGAAGCCTTTTTTCTGATTAGATTTAAGTTGCTCAAGCTCATGATTTAGCTTCTCGTTTTCACCTCGCAAGTCATTAATCTCAAGACCTAACGCATCAACCTTTTGAGAAAGCTCCTCAACCAGTGAGTTATCCGGCGCGGCGTGCACCACCGTGCTTTGCAACGCTAGAAATGCCCCGACAAGAAGGCTACTCACTGTGACGCGGTTAACTGTCTTCATCAATGTTTTAGTTAGTGTTTTCATTGTTCTCTCCTATGGTCTCTATATTGCTCTCTCGACCGTCTCTCATCGACCTGGGTATTTAATCTCCACACGTCTATTTTTAGACCATGATTTTTCACCATCCCCAACAATAGCGGGACGCTCTTCACCATAAGCAATAAGTTCAGTTTGTGATCCTTTAACGCCTTTACCTCGCATACTCCACTGCACCGATTTAGCACGCTCTTCTGATAGAGCTACGTTAAATTCACGAGTACCACGCTCATCGGCATGACCTTCTAATCTAACGTTTACATTAGGATGAGCCGCTAGCAATTTAGTATGCGCATCTAAAATGGCCTGATACTGAGGCTTAATAGATGCCAAGTTGTAATCAAAATAGATAATTCGTTTTGATAACAGGCTATCTGGATTATTTAAGTTTGCAATGGTAATGGCCGCATTGTTCTTTCCTGATCCGCCTTGTCCATTCGGGTTGCCTCCGGCTGGATAACCACCACCGCTTCCGGTAGATCTTGGATCTCCGCCACTTCCTACATTGGCACCTTGAGTATTTGAACCGTTGCCTGCTGTAGAACCCGCTCCAGCATTTCCAGCACCATTACTCCCACCACCGGCTTCAGGAATAGAGGTAGGCTGTTGAGAACAGGCAGTTATTAGCAATGCACTCACTGCTAATAACGAGCTTGTACGTAGTAACTGTTTTGCGTTTTTTGTAAGAATAATTCGAGTGTTCATATTATCTCCTTGGATAATTATAGTTTTTAAACCCTTAATTGTCATTATTTTATGTAAATTAGTTAAAGTGATACTTTAAGTTTATGATTGCTTCTCTCTTAGGCCGCCCTCATATCGCAAATGAGACTGTGAAAGTATTCGTTTTTAACTCCCTCCACCTCGCAGGGGGAGGCTGGGGAGGGGGTGAAAAACATTCAAACCGTATAATCCTTCTATCCCCACCCTAACCCTCCCCTTGCTAAAGGGAGGGAACTAAAACGAGCATGCACATATAGACCTAACTAGCGAATATAAGGCGACCATGCTGGATGTCCTACATCACTATAAGGTGAATACAGATGCGTATTCGCTCGCCCGTTATCACTAGCCACGGCTAATACATGGCG
>JAZGES010000125.1:0-6222 GCA_036478935.1 Thiotrichaceae bacterium | reverse complement strand
AATCCAGTTACTAACAATGTACCCAGAAGAAGAGTGATTATTTTTTTCATTGCGTATATGCTCAAAGTTCTATAATTGCGCGTATTGTATGCTGATCTTTCATGTCTGACATTATTCTTTCAACACTTAATGCAAAGTATATACATACAGCGTTTGGTTTGCGTTATCTCTACGCTAATCTAGGCGAGCTGCAAGCGAACGCTCGACTACAAGAATTTACCATTGCCAATCGCCCGATTGACATTGCAGAAAAGCTACTCGTACACGAACCTAAGATAATCGGCTTTAGTGTTTATATTTGGAACATCACCGAAACCACAGCGTTAGTCGCTTTGCTTAAACAAGTAGCTCCTCAGGTGAAAATTGTATTGGGTGGGCCTGAAGTGAGCCATGAGACTAATGATCAGCTGATTATTAAGATGGCTGATTATGTGATCACTGGAGCCGGAGAAGTTAGCTTTAAGCAACTGTGTGAACAAATACTCGCGGGTTTGGCACCACTGAATAATGTACTTGAGGGAATAGCCATTCCTCTCGATGAATTAAAGCTTCCCTATGATGACTACAGCCAAGAAGATATTGAAACGCGAGTAGTTTATGTTGAAGCGTCTAGAGGCTGTCCTTTTAAGTGTGAGTTCTGTTTATCCTCGTTAGATAAAACGGCTAAGCCTTTTGAATTGGGGCGTTTTCTGGATGAAATGGAAAAGCTTTACAATAGAGGTTTACGGCATTTTAAATTTATAGATCGCACCTTTAATTTGAAAGTAAAGACGACCATTGCGATTTTAGAATTCTTTCTTGATCATCTTGATGATGAAATATTCCTCCATTTTGAGCTGATACCAGATCATTTACCTGATGTGCTAAAAGAAGTGATTCAGCGTTTCCCAGTTGGCTCGTTACAGTTTGAGATCGGTATTCAGACGTTTGATCCTCCAGTACAACAGCTGATTAGTCGTAAGCAGGACAATGAAAAATCTAAAGCCAACTTGAAGTGGTTGCGTGAGGAAAGTAATGCGCACTTACATACCGATTTAATCTTTGGTTTGCCGGGTGAAGATCTAGATAGCTTTGCGGAGAGTTTTACTCAGCTAGTTGCACTCAACCCACATGAGATTCAACTGGGTATCCTAAAACGATTGCGTGGCTCACCGATCATTCGGCACACTGAAAAATATCAATTAGTGTTTAACCCTTTACCTCCCTACAATATTTTGAGTACGGACCGGGTGGATTTCAAAACCATGCAACAAGTTAACCGCTTTGCACGTTATTGGGATATGGTTGGGAATTCAGGCAAGTTTAGTATGACCTTGCCTTTGTTGTTAGGAGATGAGCCGTTTCAGAATTTTTGGATTTTTAGTCAGAGTCTCTATGCTCGAAGTCAGCAGACCCACAAGATTTCGCTTAAACGTTTGTTTGATTTTGTTTATGAAATTGCAATTGAGGATGTGGGTTTAAACCAGTCCTTTGTAAAAGAGAGTCTTAAAAAAGATTTTGATGCCTCACTGATGAAAGGAGTGCCTGAGTATCTACGTGATCAGGTGGCTAATGCTAGCACGCTTCCTAAATCTAGGAAGATGCATACTCGAAATAAGCGGCAGGTTAGTCATTTGAGGTAATGCTGATTAAGTCTCCGCTTTTAGCTTCCCCCTTTTTGAAGGGGGATTGAGGTGGATTGAAAAATGTCAGTAATATGCTGATATTTCAGTGTTTATTTCTTAACTTTCAAATCTCCCCTAACCCCTCTTTGCTAAAGAGGGGGACTTTTCTGAATACTTTCACAGTCTCGAAGGCGGGAATCCATTTTAATAAATGGCACTGTGCCTGCCCTTGGATACCCGCCTTCGCGGGTATGACGGTGTCTCTTGAACTAATTCCCTAAGGCGCTAAATCCACAATATATGCATTAATCCCACCTTCGGGATTATCCCAGCTACTATTAAAAATTAGCTTTGTACCCTCAGGGTTGGGAACCGCCATAGTTGCATATCTCTCACTAAAACTTGGGTTAGGCAAGGTCGATCGAGGATGTACTAATTTACGTACATTTGTACCTGATGAATCCAGTCGAACGGCAACTACTTCGGTTGTTTGCTTTTTTCCATAAGAATTGTCATTGGGATTTTTTGTGATAGAAAAATAAGCCCAGCCCGGTTGTTTGAAGTTGCGAGTTGAGACATGTCCACAAGCAAAAGTTGTTCCTAATAAATCGGTTTTCTTGCCGTTGTCTAAGCGAATCATGGCAGCGGGGCAGGTTTGCACTAAGACTTCATTACCTTCTATGTCATAGCCAATATCGGCATGTTGATGTTCTGTAGAGATGGTTCGTAGGTATTTCAGTGTATGGTCGAACACATAAGTGCCGCCATCATTATCAATCATGACAACATACTTTCCAGAAGGTGATATGCCTGAAATGATCCTTCTATGCTTTGCTTTGGTGATAGATGGGTTAATAAAAATATCATCTATATGCCAAGTAATGCGGTCATTTTGAATATCGTAAATAGCAATTCTTTTCCCCCCAGAAGCCACATCCGATATAACGATGTATTTATCATCATCTGATATGAGCTTCAGGTTATCCATGGCTATTTTGCTAAAGCCATCGAAGGTATGAAGCGTGGTTGCTTTCTTTGTTTGTATATTGAATTTGATTAGTGAATTGTTGGAGGAACCATAAAGAATATCGGGGTTAACTTTTGACCAAATATATTCATTAAGACGTACAAACTTCCCCACGATAAGCACGAGTTTGTTTGTTTTAGTCTCCCGTATTTGACCGAAGTTTAGGAGATACTTAGACGAGTCACTATTCCATACAGCGCTGGTGGCGTAATGATGTCTTAATTTAGAGCTTGCTTCACCGGCTCCCAAGTCTTGTTTAGAAAATTCTTTTGCGTCGGTTATACGCTTGATTCGATAGCCAAATATAGGGTCATAGCTCGCTTTTAAGTAATCCGGTCTTTGGAAAGATTTCACATTTGGAACCCTATGTGGGCCACTCCATAGGGTATCGACAGGTACAACCTGCAATTTAAACGATCGACTAGTGCTCAGTTTGTTACTTGAGACTGTAATAGTGATATCAGTACTGCCTATATCGTCTGAATCTGGCGCTATGTTGAGAGTTGAAGTGCCATCGTTATTATCTTTGAGTGTGATGAAACTAGGTAAATTTTTGCTACTAAAAGTGAGTTTATCTTTATCAGCATCCTGAGCATGTAATATTAGTTGTCGGTTACTTTTAATGAAAACTGTTTGATCATATATAGCATCAAACACGGGAGAGCGATCTTTAACTACTTGAACAGTCCGCGTAGCTTTTGCGGTATTTCCCGCTTTATCTGCTGCGCTAAATTGAACGGAATACTTCCCTTCTTTTTTAGTATTGATAGAGTTGGTGTCGATGTTTACTTTAATGGATTCATCGATGTTGTCAGTAACAGTTGCGCCTTTATCGATGTATTCAGTGCCTAATAACACCTCAATAGAAGAACTCCCCTTTAAAGTAATGATAGGTGTGAAAGTATCTAAACTAGGTGCGTTTGTAAAAAGCTGCATAATGGCAGCATCTGATAAAGCATGATTAATTAGCTGAACTTCATCAATGCTACCGGTAAAGAATCGTTGCCCCTGCATACTTCCTAGTGTGAAATTATTACTAGGTGTGTAGCTTGTCGGTTGCTTTATGGTAGTGCTCGCAACTTTGGCTCCATTAATATAGGTTTTTAATATTTGGCTCTCAGCATCATAGGAACCTGCAATGTGTATCCATTCATTATAAGCAAAACTATTATCAGGTGATTCGGCGGCGTTCCATTGGTTATTAGCACGCTTGTTGACATAGAAGACAATCTTTCTATTTTGGGGTATAAAATAAACACCCAGGTTATCTCCTAAAGCGGCGACCCATTCCCAACTAGCATCGGTTTTATCAGGCTTAATCCATGCCGAAAACGTAATGGAAGGCGTCTGAAGGTTTTCCATTCCTGAAACTATCGTCGCATCCTGATTAATGCCATTAAAGCTCAGCGCTGATCCTGACTTACCGGGTATCCAGTTTGAGTCAGACATATTGTTCAGGGTGAAAGCAAGCTGTTTGCTATGTGTATCGTTGGCAGTATTTCCGTTTTTTTCATCAAACAACCAATAGGCGCTTGTCGTACTAGCATTCGCTGCAAGAATAGGTGCAGAAATCAGCCAGAGCAGTATTCCTAATGCTAATAAAAGGTAGCGAAAGGAATGGGGAAGAAGGTGGTTGATTGTCATAGGATATTAGGAATAATTTTAAACAGGTTCATCAAACCTTATATAGGAATATTTCCAAGTGCAATCAGTCGCCTGTTTGAGTGCGTCTAAAAGCAGATCATCGGGCACTGCTTCGGACTCGTAAATATTATTAATGATAATAGAAGTAGAAGAAAAGCAGGCTGTTTTTCGCCAATTTAATTTATTGATTTCTAGAGTGGTTTGGCAATGTGGGCATTCAGCTTGAGCTACACCTTTTTTAAGAGTAGCAGGAAGTGTTGAGAGTACCTTTTTACACTGTGGACACTTGGGTATTTTGATATTGATACCAGAGGTAAACTGGGGTGTGTGGGTAGGTTGGGGGACTTCCACATAGATGTACGGCTTATCGCCATCAGGTTGAAATTCAACATCAGGCGAACAACCTAGAAAGCAAAGGTGTGATAGGAAGTTGTTGCCGGTTAAAAACCGAGAGTGGGGGGATTTTGAGGCTTCCTCTTTTTTTTCTTTAGCTGTTTCATCAATATTTTCCTCACTTTTATCCTCCTTATTAATGAACTGTATATCCTTTAAAAGTGAGATCAGCTTGTTTTGGTCTACTGATTCATTAGTATTTTCAGGAAAGAGGTAAAGTTTAAATTTAGATAGATACATAGCTTTAGTATTAGTTGTCCCAAAGGTATTTAAAGTTAGTTTATCAATAAATCTCCGCGACCGTCATGCTGGCGGATGCCAGTATCCATCGTTGAAGCATAGCGCCAGTTCACAGATGGATTCTGGTGTTCACCAGATTAGATGAGCTTTAGCGATTCTTAAAGCTTCAGCAATGACGAGCTACGTATTCAGAGTTATTCCCCAGTCCATGTGATTACTTTTGGGTAAATAAATATTGCTAGATTTTCATCAGTTACTTGGTGTGTATTTGATTAGTAATAAATTCACCCAATAAACGAAACTCTTCTGTTTGTGCGCTATTTTTTCTCCAGACTAAACCAATTTCACGATAACTCTCATCAGGAAGAGGCCAGGTTTTAATACCCGTGTGTTTGAGCATGGGTGAATTCTTCGTCATCTCTGTTAGATAAGTAATGCCAAGGTCTGAATCGACCATTTCTATAAGCGTTAATAAGCTACTGGCAGCAAAGCGATTGACGGTATCTTGATTACGAATTTGGCAAGCTGAAAGCGCATGATCCCTTAAACAATGTCCGTCTTCTAAAAGAATAATACTTTCTGCAGGAATATTATCTTGTTGGTAATTTTTTGGATCAATGAGCTTAGTATCCTTTCGGCAAGCAATCACAAAATTATCTTTAAACAGGGGCATGACTTCAACCCCTGCTAATTTATAGGGCAGGGCAATCAACAATAGATCAAGATCCCCATCCATCAATTGCTTATAGAGGTTTAAAGTCGTGTCTTCATTAAGATACAGCTGCAAGTCTGGGTAGGCTTCTCTTAATTCGGGAACTAGCTTGGGCAAGACAAAGGGGGCTATTGTCGGTATGGCGCCAAGTGTTAACTTGCTGGATAGAGGCTCGTCATTGCTACTGGCGATGGATGTCAGATATTCCACATCACGTAGGCATCGGTTTGCATGTGAGGCAATCTCTTTGCCGGTCCGCGTGATAGTGACATTTTTGTTGGTTCTGTCTACTAGCTGTGTCCCTAATAATGACTCTAGCTCCCGAATGGCGACACTAAAAGCAGATTGAGAAACAAAGCAGGATTGAGCTGCTTTGCCGAAGTGTTGGTGCTTTTCTAGGGCTACGTAATATCGTAACTGCTTTATGGTGGGTAGGTTCATTGGGATATTATAACGTATCTGTTACGTTAGGTATTCCTTAAGCAGGCAACTCTACTGGTTCACAATAAATAAATTGTTTGCTTTGGGTATCGAAAACAGAGAGTGTTTTGTGACTTCCAAGATCATCAAGGTCACTACTTAATGCTAGTAGATAACGATCA
>JAZGES010000124.1:0-6403 GCA_036478935.1 Thiotrichaceae bacterium | reverse complement strand
CGATCACGGGTAAGCAAGTACCGGTCTGGGTCGCTAATTTTGTATTGATGACCTATGGTTCTGGTGCCGTGATGTCGGTTCCGGCACATGATCAACGAGATTGGGAGTTTGCAAAAAAGTACGATATTTCAATTCGGCAGGCGATTACTTCTGATGATAGTTCTGGTGATGGTAATGATGTTGATATCACCCAAGAAGCCTATACAGAAAAGGGAAAGTTGGTCTGCTCGGGTGAGTTTACAGGTTTAAGTTCAGAAGATGCCAGTGATGCGATAGCAAATTATTTGGTTGAGACTAACAAAGGTCGAAGAACGATTAATTACCGATTACGTGATTGGGGGGTATCTCGTCAACGTTATTGGGGTTGCCCGATTCCAATTATTTATTGTGATGATTGTGGTGCAGTACCGGTACCAGAAAAAGACTTACCCGTGGTGTTACCTGAAGAGGTGGAATTTGATGAAACAGGCGGCTCGCCCATCAAAAAAATGCCTGAGTTCTACGAGACTAGTTGCCCATCCTGTGGCAAGCCTGCAACGCGTGAAACCGATACCTTTGATACCTTCTTCGAATCATCTTGGTACTATGCACGTTACACCTGTTCGGATAATGATCAGGCTATGCTCGATGAACGTGCTGATTATTGGTTGCCAGTAGATCAATATATTGGTGGTATTGAACATGCCATCTTGCATTTACTCTATTCACGTTTTTTCCACAAACTGATGCGTGATGAAGGTTTGGTGAGCACGGATGAACCTTTTGAAAACCTATTAACGCAAGGCATGGTGCTGGCCGAAACCTATTATAAAGATACCGACGGTGGCGCCAAAGACTGGTGTGCTCCGGTTGATGTCGATGTAGAAACAGATGATAAAGGCAAAGTGACTCGCTCATTTTTAAAAGCTACTGATGAAGACGTTATTTCTGCTGGCATGAGCAAGATGTCTAAATCAAAGAATAACGGTGTTGACCCTGAGATCATGATTGAGCTTTATGGCGCGGATACATTACGTCTGTTTTCTATGTTTGCAGCTCCACCTGATCAAAGCATGGAATGGTCTGATACCGGAGTAGAAGGTGCACAGCGTTTCTTAAATCGATTATGGCGCCAAGTTGCTTTGCATGTTAACAGTGAAATAAGCTCGGTTAAGTTGAATATTGATAAGCTTAATGAGCAACTTAATGATCAGCAAAAAGGTTTACGCCGAAAGCTACATCAGACGTTGGAAAAAGTAACGGATGATATGAGTCGTCGATTCACGTTTAACACAGCGATTGCAGCTAACATGGAGTTACTGAATGACCTGAGTAAGTTAAAAGGTGATGATGAGCAATCAATAGCTGTAAGGCAGGAAGTACTCGAAGGTATTACCTTGATGTTATCCCCAGTGACTCCGCATATATCGCAAGCGCTATGGAAAGAGTTAGGTCAAAAAGAAGCTATTGTAGATACTGCTTGGCCCGAAGTGGATGAGTCTGCGCTAGTACAAAGTAGCATTCAATTGATGGTTCAAGTTAACGGTAAAGTCCGTGGTAAAATAGAAGTGGCTGCAGATACTGACAAAGCTGCCATTGAACAACTTGCTCAAGAAGAAGAAAATGTTAAGCGCTTTATTGAAGATTTAACGGTACGTAAAGTTATTGTTGTCCCCGGGCGATTGGTCAACATTGTTGCAAATTAATGTAGGTGATGCGAGATGGTTATATTAAAATCATTGTATAACAAGCTAATACCCATATTCGTGCTAGTTATATTAGGATTGTCAGGATGCAGTGGAGAAAGTTTTCATCTGCGTGGAAATCAGGCTTTACCTGAAGTTTATCAACGGATTTTTCTTCAAGGTGATTCTTTCGATAGCTCTTTTGCAAAAGTACTGAGGAAGAAGCTGGATGAAGTAGGTAGTGAATTGGTAGAAAATGTAGATAAGGCGACAGCCATTATCCAACTGAATCAATACAAAGAAGGTAAGCGAGTTGCGGCTTATGGGCCTAATCGTGAAGTGAGTGAATACCTGATTTATCTACGGTTTGAATTTGAGACTAAATCCATCAAAGCTAGCCGTGTGCTAATACCCGCTAGTAAGGTAAACCTTGATAAAACACAGATTTATGATTCTGCGTTTGTACTAGGAAAGATAGAAGAAGAACGTCTGATCAAAGAGGATTTACGTAATAATGCGGCAAGGCAGGTAGTGCTAAGGCTACAGTACGGAAATTAATTAGTTCAGCAGTTACTGTTTAGAATACGATTTATAAGAATGAAGTGTAAAGGCGAGAGAGTCTTGTGTCGGTAAAAAGAAAATACATACAATACTGGGTTAAGGGCTGGGCAGTGGTGGTACTGTTCGTGGTTTCGGCTGTCGCAGAAACGCCAGATTATGATGGAGTTAGTTTCAATCAATGGAAAGCTAACTTCCAGAGTTATGCACTAGAAAAAGATATTACTGAAGAAACATTAAAGCGTGTTTTAACTGATCTAAAAGTAGATTATAAAGTAATTAATCTTATTTCCAATCAGCCTGAATTTACCAAATCCATTTGGGAATACCTTGATACTGCCGCTTCTAAGAAAAGAATCCAAAGAGGTCGCCGTCTATTAGCGCGACATAACGAATTACTGACTCGTATTGAAAAAGTCTATGGCGTTCAGCCAGAATATATTGTAGCTATTTGGGGGCTTGAAAGTAGCTACGGTAGAAATTTTGGTAGCCATAATGTTGTACGTTCTTTGGCATCTTTAGCCTATGGCAGTGAGCGAAAAAGTTTTTTCCAAAATGAGTTAGTAGCGGCACTGAAGATTATTCAAAACGATCACTTTGATGTGAAAGAACTGAAAGGTTCTTGGGCCGGCGCTATGGGGCATACCCAGTTTATGCCTTCTACGTATGAAAAATTTGCAGTTAACTTTGATAAGGTCGATCGCAAAGATTTATGGAATAGCTTAGATGATGTATTTGCATCAACAGCCAACTATTTAGAAAAATCAGGCTGGAAAGAAGG
Organism: Thiotrichaceae bacterium; assembly: GCA_036478935.1. GTDB lineage: Bacteria > Pseudomonadota > Gammaproteobacteria > Thiotrichales > Thiotrichaceae > HyVt-477. The sequence continues at coordinate 3,400 of JAZGES010000124.1, read as the reverse complement.
GCAAACTTGGGGGCTTGAAGTGTCGCTCCCAGATAAGTTTGACTGGGAGCTGGCTGCGCCCACCCTTTGGCTAAGTATTTCAGAGTGGGCAGAATATGGTTTGATAAGAGCGGATGGTCGTCCACTCAATGGATTAGATAAGAAAGAAGCACGACTCTTTTTACCTGCGGGTCATAATGGTCCTATTTTCCTTACCTATAAAAACTTTCAAGTGATTAAACAGTATAACAATGCGGATGCATATGCATTAGCTGTAGGTTACTTGGGTGATCGTATCCGAGGGGGTAAAGAGATTATCCATGAGTGGCCTCGTAAGGATGCGGCACTTAGCCTTATAGAGAAGAAAGATTTACAGTTTCTCCTAACCGTACTCGGTTACGACACGGGGGGTGTTGATGGGAAAATTGGTCCAAACACACGCGAAGCATTACGGGCTTGGCAGAAGGATATGGGTATACCTGCCGATGGATATGTTAATGAAGGTATCCTTGAATTGCTAAGGTGAATTGCTAAGGGTGAATTGTTGAGGTAGAAATAGGAATATATTCTATAAAAAGCGTGATTAACTTAAAAAATCAGTATTTTAAACAAGCATCATAAGCGACTAAGTGCTACATTTATTATAACTACTACTCACTAAGTAGTTCCCCTTTATTTAATGTATATGTTTAAGACATCGACAATGGAATAACTTCAAGGAAGGCAATGAATGAAAAGAGTTTTACATTTGGGAGTAGCCCTATTCTTGGGTATAACGGTCTCAGGTTGTAGTTCATTTAAACAAACGATACCTGAGGCGGGTCCAAATATTCCTGTAGCGGGAGGAGGAGGCACGCCAACAACACCATCCAGTGGTCCAAATGCTGCGGAAATGCGCAGAATTGGTGAAAAGATTTTTATCAATGAAGCCGGTGGCGATAAAAACAAACTGGTTCATTGGAATGTTGGTGAAGACTTTGCAGCAATGGGCATAGGTCACTTCACATGGTACCCACCTGGGAGAGCGCAACGGTTTGGTAATACCTTTCCTGGTTTGATTGATTATATGGCTAACCGTGGAGCGCAGCCGCCAGCTTGGGTTCGCTTTGCAGCAGCACGCGGTGCGCCATGGTATACCAAGCAGGAATTAGAGCGTGTTAAACATACGCCTCAAGTGCAACAGTTGATTAACTATCTATATCAAACAAGAGGTCTACAAGCAGAATATATCGTTGAGCGAAGTAAAAGAGCGATGCAAAAGTTTGTAAAGGCTACTCCCAATAATTTAAAGCGACATGTTGCTCAGAATATCAATGCCCTTGCTAATACTCCGGGTGGTTGGTATCCCTTGATTGATTATGTCAACTTCAAGGGAGAAGGCATGAACCGTAATGGCGGCTATAGAGGTCAGAACTGGGGGATGTTGCAAGTGCTTGAGTTGATGCGCCCAAGTCAGCCCGGCCCTCAGGCTTTAAATAACTTTGCTGATGCTGCTTATGCCGTATTAGCACGTCGTGTACGAAACTCTCCACCCCAAAGAAACGAAGCGAAATGGCTTGCTGGTTGGCGTAACCGTGTTAATACTTATCGAAGACTTTAGTTTGTCTATAGTCTTTACTGAGCTGAAAAGGATGCAATCCGCATCCTTTTTTGTGCCTCACTACATTTCATCAGCTTAATAAGTAATCCAAAATATAATCCTGCATACTGAACGTCCCAATAACAAATAGCAGTCACTTCCCCAAAAAGTATTGCTAATAATAAAAATAGGGTGTCAAAATGTTAAACCGATATGTAGCAGGAATGCTCATGGCCGGCTTAGCGATAACTTCAATTCGTGCAGAATATATCCCCTCTCATTTTGCAGAAGAAAGTATGTCGCGTTACGAGCAGGTAGAGATGACCAGTTCCTGGGATAATCAGGACTTGGGTTCAACTCAAATGTCTACAGAACTACAAACAGAACCGCAGCATGAAGCAGTTTATATTGCTCAGCTATCATCTCCTTCTCCCATTGATTGTAACCAACTCGCTATTATGGATAGTTCGTGTGTGGTTAATAATAATGCGACACGAGAAGGCTTAAAGAACCAAATTCAGTTTCTGAAAAAGTATCCTGACTATAGGCGCTTTGCAAATAAAGGTGTGAATCTTAGCGGTGGTCAGTTATTGAATACGGCTAATGGCGTGTTGCGCTGGTTGGATAATCAAGAAAGTCTTGCTGATCGTTTTGAGTTAGTAAGTCTTTCTAAATATACCAATAATAAAACTAAATTTACCGGTTATTACACCCCAGAAATTGATGCGAGTAGAGTCCATTCTTATGAGTATCGTTTTCCAGTGTATCGTGAACCTACTGATAACCGTAGAACGCTGAGTAGGGACGATATAAATAGGGGAGCCTTAGAAGGGAGTGGACTAGAAATTGCTTGGGTAAAAAACCCGATTGATCTTTTTTATATTCACATGCAAGGCTCCGGTATTTTAGTTTTTGATAACGGTGAACGTAAGGTTTTACAGTATGCGGGTTCCAATGGAAAACGCTTTAAAAGTATTGCTAAGTATATGCAACGCAATGGATATCTTAATGGTGATCTTTCTCGTAGAGCTATAACAGCGTGGCTCCATCAGCACCCTGAAAGCATAGGTGAGATATTTGCAGCAAACCCACGGTATGTTTATTTTGCTTTGGGAGATAAGATGGCATCTACTGCATCGGGTATGAAATTAACTCCTGGTCATACTGTGGCGGTTGATACTAGTTTTATACCGTTTGGAGCCGTGTTGCTAGCAGAAGTGCCACGAATAGATAATCATGGAAATGTATTAGGTTACGAATGGCGTTTACTCTTTCCTCAGGATAGAGGCAATGCTATCAAAGGTAATACGAGGCTTGATCTTTATACGGGTACCGGTGATTGGGCGCGTGATTGGGCTAATAAGGTAACAGGGTTGCGGCAGACCTATTTATTGTTAGACAAGAGTCAGTCCTCTATTCAAACCGCATCAGCGAAAAGCTATTAGTTTTGCTATAGTTATTTTTAAGGATCATTAAGAAACCTCTGAATAAGTTCAAGAAACATCGTCATAGCCCACGAAGGAGACTGTGAAAGTATTCAAAAAAGCTCCCCTCTTTGTAAAGAGGGGCTGGGGGAGATTTGAAAGTTAAGAAATAAATACTGAAGTATCAGTATATTACTAACACTTGTTAAATCCCCCTCAATCCCCCTTCAAAAAGGGGGAGGCTAAAAGCGAATACTTTCACAGTCTCGAAAGCGGGTATCCAAGGATAGGCATGGTGTCATTGTCGAAATGGATTCCCGCCTCCGCGAGAATGACGGAGACACTTAATCAGAGTTTCTTTAAGGGTAATTATTTTTTATTAAAGGAGTGATAATAATGTTGAAGAAGGTTGTTTTAG
>JAZGES010000123.1:0-12381 GCA_036478935.1 Thiotrichaceae bacterium | reverse complement strand
TTGCGTTGCTTATGCTGTTTATAACGGGCTAGCAGGAATTCTAGTAGTTTAGTATTCATGGTTGTTCATGCCTTACTGATCCACAGGATTAAGCCGCACCGTTGCACCCATTTTTTCAAAAATCTGTAGTAACCCATAATAGGTTCGATTATGAAAAATGAACTCTTCTGCCAGATAATCAATTTTAAAATGATGATGCAGGTTCATCATCAATTCATGCCCATCCCGGATGTAGTTAGCATGCTTTCTAAAATCAAATGTTTCTTCTCTAAAAGGTTCCGATATCCATTGCCCAAAAGGTCGTAAAGCCTTTTCATAGAATGCAGGGCTTGCAGGGTCAAAATCTTCACATGACATATTCAATGATTCATAGGCAGCAAAAACAGCTTCATGATCATCTTCAAAATAGGCTTTAAGTAAACGTGGATAGACAGCAGTAAAGTGGTCAGACATTTTCCGAACACAACCAAAATCAATCACTGTTATCGAACCATCATCGTGAAATATATAGTTGCCGGGATTTGGATCAGCATGAAGGCACTTTAACTCTCGTGAGGAGTGGATAAAAAAATCATAGAGCAATTGCGCCCTGTCATTTTTCATTTCTTGGGAAGGGTTGGTAGCTAGCCACTCATCAAGATGTAAACCTTCTACGTACTCGGTTGTTAGTATTCTTTCGCTACTTAAATCAGTATAGACATGCGGAACACTGATACCTTTTAGTTTGATATTCTGCTCAAACCACTGCGTATTCTTTGCTTCAATTCGATAGTCTACTTCTTCCATCAAGCGTGCTTCGACTTCATTAAGAGACTGTAAAATCACCTTGGTATTGGGCAAGCCTCTAGCAATTCCACGGATTAAGGTTAGATCGCTTTTAATTGCCACATTAATGCCAGGGTATTGCACTTTTACTGCTACTTTTTGATTGTCTCTCTGAGACTCATCTTTCTGGTTCAATACAGCTTTATGAACTTGTCCAAGGCTAGCTGCAGCAAAGGCCTCTGCTTCAAACTGAGCAAATAGTTTTTCAGGCGTTTGCTCCAATTCGTCCAAGATCACTTTACGCACTAGAACACGATTTAAAGAAGGTACTTGATGAAATGACTTCTCCAACTCTTTACGATAAGAATCAGGTAGTAAACCTTGATCCATTCCCACCATTTGTGCCACTTTTAACGCCGTACCGCGAAGTTGGGTAAACGCTTTAAACAGTATCTTGGCATTCTTCTCATCAATCGATTCTTTATCTTTAATTCTGTTTTCATTCGATAAAAAAGGACGTTTCACTCGATGACCTAACTCACTCACGCCCACTCTCATAGCCGCAAGACCAGCAACACCAGAACGAGCTAACTTACCTTCAGGAACACTATGACTCATCATCGCCTCCCATAAAGCCGCGTTTACTTGGTTTTTCTGTCTTGTTTTGTTCATCTGAGTTTTTATCACTACCCGTTCCCATCATGGATGCAAAAGTATCAAAGTGATTCATCACATGAGTACGGAATAAAAATGAAATCAAATCTAACGATTTACCCACTAATCCTTGCTGTAAGATATTGGCAATAATCAACATACTTTTATCGACTAACTGCGTGGTATTCGCAAAATCAGCCGAATCATCTTTAAGCCAATACGCCAACACACCCGATTGATAGTCCCAAAATAGCCGAGGCAACAACTCTTGATAAGGTTGATCGGGAATTTCTTCTGCTTCAATAGCAGCTTCTAGCATATCCGTCACCATTGTCACGTTTAATCTTTTGGTTTCAGCGAGGTGCGACAAACCAGCAGTAGGCGAGTAATACGTCAACTTAAATACCTCCTGCAAGAACTCCCTAGCCGGTAGCCATGTTTGTAATTCAATATCCACTAACTGCTGTAATTGCTCATGCAGTGAATATTCGTGGAAATTCTCAATGGCTTTGAGCGATTCCATCACTTGTTGCTGTATATATTCACAATAACCGTAGAGTAATTTCTCTTTAGAAGGAAAGTAATTATATATGGTCGCATCACCCACTTCTGCACGACGCGCAATTTCACGCATAGAGGCTGATTTGAAGCCCTTCTCGATGATGACATCAACTGCTGCTTCAAGAATTTTTATACGAGTTTTAGCCTTATCTTGTTCACTTACTTTCATGATTAAATCCTCTATTTAGTACTTACTATGCAATAAATATAGATTATATTGCATTTAATGTATAGTATTTTCACATAAATTGATATTTAGCCCATTAATGACGATAAGTTGTAGCAAATCATAGTTGGAGGGAAAAGCCTTGCAGACTAAGCAATTTGGGACTATATGAAGGTATAGGTAGACAAATAAAGGAAACATCATGGATATCCAAACACTCACCAGCTTCTTTATGTGGTGTACAATTATAAACGGTGGAGTATTAGTTTTATGGTCACTACTTTTTATGTTTGCGCCCGATTTTATCTATCGACTACAGAATAGGTGGTTCCCTATTCCCAGAGAAACCTTTAGCAGCATTATTTACGCTCTCATAGGACTGTTCAAAATTTTCTTTTATGTCTTTAATCTTGTTCCATACCTAGCTTTGCTGATTATTCAAAACTAGCAGCTACAATTAACCAATAACCAATAACCAATAACCAATAACCAATAAAAAGTGAGAACACATGTTAGTAGAATTCACCAGCCCAGCAGGACCAAAAATAGAAATGACGGAGAAAATGGCAACCAAGATAATCCGCATGATGGGCTATGAAAACCCAAACATTCCAAGTGCTGTTAGTGCAGAAGATATTGATAAAGTTTTGGAAAGTTTAAAAGTGGCAGTGGCTACAGAAGCACAGAAAGAGCTTCCTGAGGACTCTGATGATAAGCCCGATAGCTTTATGGATTTACCTGTCAGCATAAAAAGCCGTGCCTTTCCGATCACTGATTTATTACAAAGAGCCTCAAAGAAAAAAACTTATGTGATGTGGGAATATAACCAGCTGAGCGCTGCTTTAGATTAATAATTGTTCCTGAAGAAGATCTTTAATCCCTGCTTAGTCAAAACCTATAGCTAGACTCTTTAACCGTCATGCTGATAAAGGAGACTGTGAAAGTATTCAGAAAAGTTCCCCTCTTTCGTAAAGAGGGGCTAGGAGAGATTTAAAAATTCAAGGAATAAACACAGAAATATTAGTATATTATAACTTCCGTTAAATGCCCCTCAATCCCCCTTCAAAAAAGGGGGAGGCTAAAAGCGAATACTTTCACAGTCTCGAAGGCCGGTATCCATCGCTGAAGCATATCCAATCACCAGATGAGATGAGCTTTAGTAGCTTTCTTAAAGCTTCAGCAATAAACGAGGCTACAAGCAGATAATCAAAGAGACCCTAACTGCGAGTTCTCAAATAATAACTCTCCAATATACTGCGCTCCATTCTTTGTCAGGTGGCCACCATCAAATGAGATCAACTTTAAATCTTTAGTAAAGACGGGACAGGTAGCCGTCGCACCACAAGCTAGTTGCTGTAGATCGATCAATACGTCTTTGCTCAATGTGTTACGCATAATTGAGTTGATTTTGTTTTGCTTCACATCGGGTTTGTTACGCAAGGTTTGTAGCTTTTCTTCAGGTAACCGCAGATATTTTCTGACCGCCACTTTACCAAAGCTTTTTCTACCAATAACCAGTAGTTTTTGCTTGTCGGTAAGTTGCATATTTTCTATGGTCTTTGGTAATTCTGTTGCTGACCATTTCGTCCAGTTAGCGACGAGTATGACGAGATCAACCTCAGCTATTTTGTGTTTAGCTTTTTCCAAGTTATCTGACTTTTCACAAAACACCTCATCTTTAGATGCAATGAATTTGGAGTGGTTATCGCCTAAGTAGACCTGACAACGTGTCGGAATTGAGCGTGTGCTGATTTGGTAATCTTGCAAAAAGTTATTTTCTACTACGCTGTTGAAGAAATCTTGAGCGTGACTATCGCCTATAATCAGTGCTTTTTTTGAAGCTTTAGGGTTAACAGGATTTTTTATTGCTTTGAGAAAACGGGTTCTTACATAGTCACCGCTTGATTTAATATCTGCGGCTTTTAGTAATTCATCACGCAGTTGGTTTGCTAAAGCGCTAGAACTGAGTGTTGCTAAAAATAGGCAACCCAAAGCAACCCATAATCGTTGTTTGTATTTCTGTATCATTTTATTTCCCCTTATCAAATATTTATCTACATTTTTAATGTCCCTCCACCCTTCGACTTGGCTCAGGACAGCGCCTAGCAGGGGAGAGAGCGTTAAACAGCTTTACCTATTTCCCCATCAGTAGCAATAAACATAACCCCTATTCCAATCATGATAAGACTACCTACCAAACTGGCTATGAATATTTGTTTTCTGCTAAAACGTTGTTTATTTCTAAAGGGCTTTTCAACAAAACGCCAGCTCAAATAGGCTAACAAAAACGTCACCATACTGAGTAGACCCAATAACCACTGACTTGGTTCCTCTAAACTCATCATTCGTGTGAAAACAAAGAGTGGCTGATGCCATAAATACGCACTATAGGAGATTAACCCAATCCCCACTAATAAGCGCAGTGACAACACTCGGTACACCAAAGAATCAGGGGTGGTGAATAAAATAATTAATGCGGTGCCTAGCGTCGGCGCTAGTGCATAAAGGCTTGGAAAAGGGATGCTTTTATCAAGAAAGAAGATGCTAGCAATAATAAGCGCAAAGCCCGTAATGCTTGCAAGTTGACTAGTGAGAGTTGTTCGCTGTTCGTTGCCAGCTTCTGGCTTATCATCATCTTTGTAATAAAGATAAAAGGCTAATAATGCGCCGATCATTAACTCCCAAGCTCGTGTAGGAATGAGATAAAAATTGGCTTCAGGGAAATGTCGCCACCCCCACTCTGTTAACCCTAAGCTCAACAGACCAATGATAGCAATAACTGCCACTAACCAGCGTTTTCCAAATGCCCACAGGAACATCATCAGCAAAGGGAAAAACACATAGAATTGTTCTTCTACCGCTAGACTCCAAGTATGTAACAAAGGAATTAGCTCAGCGCCGGCAGCGAAATAGTCACTTTCTTGCCAAAATAATATATTCGAGGCAAAGACGGTAACGGCAACCATGCTTTTACCAAAGTCTTTTAATTCAAAGGGAAGCAACCAATACCAAGCAAATGGCAGACAAACTAGAATAATGAAAAACAGGGCAGGGAGAATTCTACGAGCGCGGCGTTCATAGAAGTTAGTAATGGTAAAGGTGCCTGCTTCCAGTTCTCTGATGATAATAGATGTTATGAGATAGCCACTAATGACGAAGAAAATATCAACCCCAATATAGCCACCCTTTAACCACTCAAAACCCGCGTGATATAAAATAACAGGGATGACAGCAAAAGCCCGTAAGCCGTCGATTTCTTTTCTATAAATCATGAATGTAAGTCTTATTTTTCTAGGAAAAGTTCACTAATTATTATTCTGTATCAATCTATTCAAAGCCAGCAGTATCCATCAAATAAAATCTACTACACTTTAAGGATGCCTCTATTAAATAACAAGTTGATAACAGTATTTTAAATACCATCTAAAAGCTATCCAATACATACAGAGCAAACAAGTATGGAATATAAAGACTATTACCAAATTTTAGAACTAGAACGTGAAGCTTCTCAAAGCGAGATTAAACGTGCTTACCGAAAACTTGCGCGTAAATATCACCCTGATGTCAGCAAAGCTAGCGATGCTGAAGAGAAGTTTAAAGAGCTGGGCGAAGCCTATGAAGTACTTAAAGACCCTGAAAAGCGTGAAGCCTATAACCAGCTAGGTGAAGACTGGAAGGCTGGTCAAGACGGTTTTAAGCCACCACCTGATTGGCAGAACGATTTTGATTTTGGGGATGGCAGTTATACCCAAGGCAATGCAACAGATTACAGTAGCTTTTTTGAAGACTTATTTGGCGGTGCTCAGCAAGGAGGATTTCATTCTGCTGACGGTACTCGTAACACACGCGGCTTTAACAGGAAGGGTGAAAACATACGCGCTCGTGTCATGATTGATTTAGAAGATTCGCTTAATGGAGCTACGCAATCATTTACCCTGCAAATACCAGAGGTTGGAGCGCATGGACAAGTTGTTAATAAACAAAAAACACTCAATGTCAAAATACCCAAAGGTATTAAAGAAGGACAAAGCATCCGCCTAGCAAAGCAAGGAAGCCCCGGTGTGGGCGGCGCTGAGTCTGGAGATTTGCTGTTAGAGGTCGCTTTCAACAAGCACAAGCTTTACAAAGTTGAAGGCAAAGATATCTACTTGAATCTACCTGTTACTCCGTGGGAGATGGCACTTGGCGCTAAAATTGAAGTGCCTATTCCTATAAGCACAACAAGCCCGACAGGAAAAGTGAGTATGACGATACCTGAGAATTCACAGCAAGGTAGAAAGCTGCGATTGAAAGGGCGTGGACTTCCGGGGAAAGAAGCAGGTGATTTTTACGTAGTTTTGCAAGTATCCATTCCACCAGCAACTGATCCTAAAACCAAAGCACTCTACGAGCAAATGCAAAAAGAATTGGATTACGATCCACGTAGCTTTTTGTTCTAAAGGAGGAATAAATATGAATACCCCGTCTATAAAAACACCATCAATAAAAGTCTTATCTGGGCATATTCTGGAAGAAACTGAAAGTCTCAGCATGGCTGAATTGTGTAAAAACTGTCACCAACCTGCTGAAGCAATGATAAAACTAATAGAACAAGGCATTATTTCACCCTGCTCTCCTTATCGGCAACAAACCATCAGTGAATGGCGATTTCATAGCAGTTCACTGATACGTGCTGATAAAGCCATGCGTATCAAACGTGATCTTGGCGTGAATTTAGCGGGTATCGCACTAGTACTGGAGTTGCTTGATGAAATTAGTGAGTTGAAAACTACGCTTTATCGTGTGCGTACTGCTCCTCACCAAGTAGAACGCAGATAGTTTTATCTCATACCACGCTTATTTCATCCCACGCTGCTTCTTAATTAAATCATAAGCCGTCTGAATTTCTTGGGTGCGTTCAGTCGCCTCTTTAATCATCGCCTCAGGCAACCCCTGCCCTGTTAATTTATCAGGATGATATTCACTCACTAAACGACGATAAGCTTTTTTGATTTGTGAGTCCGTATCCGACTTTGATACACCCAGCGCTTGATAAGCCGTATCAATTTCATTCTCAGCCGTATAACCACTTCCACCGTAAGATTGCCCACCCGATTGGTAATGCCCACCTGAAAACCGATCTTGTCCCGATAACATGCCTAATAACTGTTCAAATGATTGAGCCGAATAGCCTAGCTCCAATGCGATTTTACGCATCATATCGGTTTCGCTCTGATGAAGCTGTCCGTCAGCCAGCGCTACGCGCACCAGATACACCATTAACATTTGTTTGAGATTGGGTGAAGAAACCGTTGCTGAATTGAATGCTTTTATTAAAGGCTCAATCTCATAATCAGCCTGCGATCCGGCTTTAAAATGACCAATCGCATCTTTCCTATGAGCGGCACTCATATTCAGTTGCGCCATAAACTTTTCAACATGCGCAATTTCTTGTTCTGAAACACGCCCATCTGATTTGGCAAGCGTACCCATCAAGGTAAAAACGGTTTCAAAGAAAATGCTTTGTCGCTCTGTTTTCAAGCCTTTCATGCCGCCGACGTTACCAAAGCCACTGAGCTGACCTATCAATCCACCGGATAATTTAAAGCTAATAAAGCCACCCACTAAGAGACCAATAAAAGCTCCGAAAAAACTATGTCCGAAGAGGTAATAGCCAATGACGGCTGTAATATATTTTATATAGCGCATTAATTTATTGTTGTACCGAATTAGGTTTATTCAAGGGTTTCATTTTGTAGGGATAAGGCGTATGTTGACATCCATCAAGGATATGCATGCGTTGATAGTACATGGTTTTGAAAAATTCTCCTACTCAGTAAATAGTCTAAATAATACCGCAAAAATATACTATAAAAGGTCATCAATTGCGCCCGTGCGTAATCACTCATAGAGGGAAGATATGTTAAAACAACTGGAAGTTTTTTTGATTGCAGCTGTATTTGTTTTAGTCACAGCTATTGTGTTGATCATCAATACTTGGCAACGCGCCGATGAATTCAAAACGCATAACAAAAACACTCAAAAAGCGGTTGTTAATGGAGCCGTTTATGCCATTAGCAAGCACTTGCAAAACAGGCATCGACATGTGCAATTGTTTGTTGATGAATATGAGCAGCTCATCATCCATCTAAACCGTTTCCCTTCAGACGAGCAGACCGCAGATGATATTCGTAATCGCTTAAAACAACGCTTTGCAGATTTTTTCACCTTCACGGTTACCGATCAAAAAGGAACACCGGTTCTTGAAGATATCGAATCTCTGGTAGGAAAAGCCTGCCAACTTGATTTAAACAACTTTTCTAGCAGCATAAAAACCAACGTAAAAGAAGTCATCAATCAAGTAGTGGTCCACCCCCAACCCTTCAATTATCATTATGACATCATGGCGCCCATTTATATGGGTGGTCTCAGCGCCACAGATAGCCGTATATTTTTCGCCAGTTTTTACTTAAACGAATTGGCAGACATACTGAAAACCCATGAAGTGCCTGGGCAAAGTTTGATGCTCGTCAAACAATCTGATGACAACTTAATCGAAGTCAGCAGAGAAGGAGCGCGCGAAAAGTTTTCTCGCAATATCCGCTTGACCCATGAAGAGCAAGAACGAATTCTAGTTAATGCCATTATTCCCAACACTGCTTGGAAAATTATTAACTTACCTGATGTCAAATTTGAAAATAAGTATCTTCATAAACTATGGAGAGAAGCCATTATTATTATGTGTATCGTGGCGTTTGCCTTGTTTTTATTGATTGTAGTGCTGATTAAGATCGTAGAGAGACGCGCTGTTAACTAAGTATCGCTCTAGGCTTCCCCCTTTATGAAGGGGGACTGAGGGGGATTTAACTTAACAAGGGTTTTACCTGATTGCGAGGCTCTAGCTAGCCATTGACGCTCAGGCGGCTAGAGCCACGTAACGAGTAAATAAAGAAAAGAACTTACCCATGCCCTCGCACTTTATTAGACTCAACCGGCACCAAGTCCCCTATTTGCCTGCTAACAATCATAACGTCAAAAGCCACGGGGCTAGTATCGTAGAGCTTCATCATGCGATCACTCACTTCACCTTTCCAAACTTTAGCCGCAGGGCTGATCCAGTGATTACGAGCAGCCGCGTCTTTTCTATCACCCTCTAAATGGTAAGTATTGAGCTTATTAGAATAGTTCTTCTTAAACCATTTACGTAAATCTCTATAAACAGCCTTGGCTCTTTCCTGATCCGCACAAGTATCTCCCACAGGCCCCGTATTAATCGCCAATGATCCTACGATCAAAAGGTCATCTTGAACCTCCCCTGCGGTATAAATCAATTCACAATCACCAACGATCAAATGTGAGATATTCTCTGCATTCGTTTCAATGTTATCTACTTTAGTTTTAGCAAAAATTAAAGTAGCTTCTGCATCATTAGGTAGTGCAAAAAATTGTAATTCAGCTTTCATAGAAAGTTCTCTGGGGTAAAGTAATATAAGCATCTCTGATCAAGTCTCTACACCGTCATACCGGCGTATGAAGCTGTGAAAGTATTCGATTTTAGCCTCCCCCTTTTTGAAGGGGGATTGAGGGGGATTTAACAGGGATCAGTAAATACTGATACTTCAATATTTACTCCTGACCTTTCAAATCTACCCTAACCCCTTTTTCAAAAGAGGGGAATTTTACAAACACTTTCACAGTCTCGGATGCCAGTATCCATCGTTGAAGCATTGTGCAGTTCACAGATGGATACTGGTATTCACCAGATTAGATGAGCTTTGGCGATTCTTAAAGCTTCGGCAATGACGAGCTACTTGATCAACAACCATTATCGCCTAGCTAATAGCAAAAACAGGATAATAACATTACAAAAATAATTAGCCTTAGTTTTATAAAGAGATAACATCTTAAATCCCCCTCAATCCCCCTTCACAAAGGGGGAGGCAAAAGCGACCTATCCACTTCAAACTTTTCCCAGCTCTCCAACCCATCCGGCAATCCCAAATACTCTGCCAACCCTTCTAACGCATCCAACGCCTGAGCCAGCTTCATAGGTTTAGCCATAACATAGACGGTTGCCCATGTTCGTTTTGCCTTCTTGTGTTCTTCTGCTTGCCAGTAGATGTGACCCATATTGAATAAAGTAAAACAAGAACCTGCTATATCGCCTATTTCCTGTCTTATCGTCAGCGACTGCTTCAAGTAATCTAGTGCCGTTTCGTAGTCTCCTCGCGCCTTAAATATTTGTGAGATATTGTTCAGCGTCGTCCCTTCACCTGATTTGTCACCTATCTCCTGTTGAATCGTCAGCGACTGCTTCAAGTAATCTAGTGCCGTTTCGTAGTCTCCTCGCGCCTTAAATATTTGTGAGATATTGTTCAGCGTCGTCCCTTCACCTGATTTGTCACCTATCTCCTGTCTTATCGTCAGCGACTGCTTCAAGTAATCTAGTGCCGTTTCGTAGTCTCCTCGCGCATCATAAATTTGTGAGATATTGTTCAGCGTCGTCCCTTCACCTGATTTGTCACCTACCTCCTGTTGAATCGTCAGCGACTGCTCATATAATGGTAAGGCTTCATCATATTTCCCAATATGATGATATTGTTTAGCCTTCAGATTAAGTGCACGTGCTTTGCTTTTTGGGTCTTCAACTTCACATAGTGGTGGTAACCAATAAGCTAATGCGTATTGATAACTGCCTTGCAGTGAAAGTTGCCCAATAATACTGAACGCCAGTTCATTGAGTATCGTTTCATTTTTATCTTGCTCATCTTGCTTTAAAGCACTTTGTAACCAGCTCCACCATGTCCATGCATTTTTGTTTTCTGGGTAATCCGTTGCGCATCGGGTAATAAAGGCTAACGTACTTTCTGGTGCCAACTGATAGGCAATGGTGAGATATTTTTTTAAGGTTCGATTGGCAAGGGCGGTGCTTTCCTGCCAGCGTCGAATCACAAAAAATTCCGCAAAAATATCAGGTTGTAAATAACCGCCTTGATGTCCTACCAGTTTGGTTACACTTTCCCAATAATCAGCTAATTCTTTATCATTGCTGGCTATGCCACTCTTCATTAGTGCTTCTAAAGCATTATCCAGTAAGGTTTCATCCTCGGTATTTAGTAACCCACCTGTAACGGTATTAAATGCTAGCAGTTGTAAGGTGTCTGTTTTCTGCTGATCGTTGTAAGACGCTAATTGCCTATCCCACATTTTTTCTTCATGCTTTAACACACCTTCAAGCAATGCTTGTCGATCCCATTTGCGAATATGGTTGATGCCGTTATCAGCAATAGCTACTGCGACCATACCAATGAATAACGGCCTACCTTCATTACTGAGTGTATGCAAAGATTCCCAGAAGTCATTATCACTCTCTGGGAGAGTGATTTTACTTTCTAGATTATCAAGAAAGCTTTGTAATGCTGTTTGTTGTTGCTGTTTGGTGAGTAAGGTTAGTTCGTGGGGTGCTTGCGTATAGAGATATTCATTTCTGACTAATGCGCCTGATCCGGACTGGGTGAGTTCATCCCACCAAGTTTGTTGTCGAATTTCTCTTTCTAGAATTAATAGTCGAATAGGGAAGGGATAGGATTGTTCTTGTTGTATGAAGTGATCCAGCCAAGCTTCAATGGGCTTTGCATATTCTGCGGCATAATCGATAACAATAATGGTTGGTGCTTTGGGTTGCCATTGGCTGAGAGCATCTGCTTTTTTTAGTTTTTCTGTCGGTAAGAAACCCACTTCCCATGTGTTTTGGTGGCTAATAAGTGCTTCTAAAACCAGGCGGCTTTTGCCAATCCCACCCGCTCCGGTAATCACCCACCAGCTAAAGCTTTCGTCTTGATCGAAGAAGCTATCCAGTTGTTGCAAGTCATTTTCACGACCTATTAATTGGGCTTGCCGATGTGCGTAAGTGAGCCATAAGGAGCTTTTGAGTTTAGCTGTTTGGGTTTGTGCCTCAATAACATCAGGGGTTTTCAGATCAAGATCAAAAGCCAGTTTGTCTATGATGTGATTGAGTTGTTGCAGTTGAAGGTCTTGACCTTCTGTTGCGGCATTTTGACCTAGCAAGAGTTGCACCAAGCCTTGTTGTTCTTCTTTTAGACCTGCCCAACGTGCTTTATCGGTGATCAGTTTTTCTAGGTTTTCTGTGCTGGGGATATCCAACGCTTCTGATAAGAGTTTGTCTGTCTGTGTTTTAGTTCTGAGGATATTGAGTAGGTTTTGGGTTAGATTGAGATACCAACTGTAGTTGGTCA